>NZ_JALQDH010000024.1:0-103968 GCF_023631365.1 Caballeronia sp. INML2
GAGCTCGAGGCTCAGTCAACTGTTCGGGTTCAAAGCGGTAAGGAGAAGCGGCGCCACCAGCTTTCTTTCGGGCTGCGGGCCCATGTAACACAAACGGGCTACCGCTTCGAGTAAGTGGAAAGATAGTTTGAATACTTGGAGTCAATATACAAGTAACCAAAGAAAGCAGCTCGAGACGCCCGCGGTCACACGCAATTTGGCCATGCTTGCCAGCCGGTCGTGGGCTGCCTAAGTGTCGCCCTCAAAGGTCTAACCGGGCTTGGATCGCGCACGGTCTGTCGCCTCGCGTCGCATGGCGAAGCGGTTCAGCACCAAAAGGTTCCGGCCCGCTTCGCGGCCGTTGGGTTGGTTTCCCTTGTGGACCCGGCGGCAGCGCGTAGCGCTGTGCCGGCGCTGTTTCGTGCTGAACCAGCGCGTTTGAACAACTAGCTTGTCAGACCGTGCGCGATCCAAGCCCGGTCGGGCCTATGAGGGCGACACTTAGGCAGCCCACGATCACATGGCAAGCATGGCCAAACTGCGTGTGACCGCGGGCCTAACAAGCTGCTTTCTTTGGTTACTTTCTTTGCAGCAGCAAAGAAAGTGACTGCCGCCCCGCATAGGGGCAACGCTAATAAACCAACAAGAAAACGGGATCCGCCGGAAAAGCCCAAACATGTCAGGCACTACGAAGTGCAGGCCGCAGCCACTCGCAGTGCCATCCAAACCGGCGAAGCCATTCAAAACGGCAACTTGGCATCCGGCTTCTCAGCCAAAATCACACGACGAAAATCTTCCTGAATCCGCTTCAGCGCCGCGTCGTTGTCCGCCTCGAAACGCATCACGACGACCGGTGTCGTATTCGACGAGCGCGCGAGCCCGAACCCATCCGGATATTCGACACGCAATCCGTCGATCGTCAGCACATCGTCCGCTCCGGTAAACTTCGCCGACTTCTGCAAACGCGCGATCAGCTCGAAGTTCTCGCCCTCTTCCAGCTTCAGTTGCAACTCCGGCGTCGACAGCGAATTCGGCAAATCGTTCAGCAGCTTGCTCGGATCCGCCACGCGCGACAGGATTTCGAGCATGCGCGCGCCGGTGTACAGACCATCGTCGAAGCCGTACCAGCGGTCCTTGAAGAACACGTGGCCGCTCATCTCACCCGCGAGCGGCGCGCCGGTTTCGCGCAGCTTCGCCTTCACGAGCGAATGGCCGGTCTTCCACATCACCGGCTCGCCGCCCTGCTCGCGCACCCACTTCGCCAGATTGCGCGTGCACTTCACGTCGAAGATGATCTGACCGCCCTTGTTGCGCGACAGCACTTCCTGCGCGAACAGCATCAACTGGCGATCCGGATAGATGACCTGCCCATCCTTCGTCACGACGCCGAGACGGTCGCCGTCGCCATCGAATGCGAAGCCGACTTCGGCATCCGTTTCCTTGAGCGCCTTGATCACGTCCTGAAGGTTTTCCGGATGCGCCGGGTCCGGGTGATGGTTCGGGAAGTTGCCGTCGATATCCGTGAACAACTCCACGAGTTCGCAGCCGAGCGCTTTGAACAGTTTCGGCGCGAGGCCGCCCGCGACGCCGTTGCCCGTATCGACGACGATCTTCATCGCGCGCACCGGCTTCACGTCCGACACGATGCGATCGAGATAGATCTGCGACACGTCGAACTCGGTGTACGTGCCTTCGCCCGTCGTGAAGTCGCTGTCGACGATGCGCTTGTACAAGCCCTGGATCTGCTCGCCGTAGATCGCGGCGCCGCGCAGCACCATCTTGAAGCCGTTGTAGTCGGGCGGATTGTGGCTGCCCGTCACGACGATGCACGAATCCACGCGACGCTCGCCCGAGGGCAAAGGCAGCGGCACGCTCGCCGCGAAATAACCGACGGGCGTCGGCACCATGCCGATATCGACGACATCGACGCCCGCCGCCCGCAGCCCGTCCGAGAGCGCACCAACAAGCTCGGGGCCGGAGAGGCGCCCGTCGCGTGCGACCACAACCGAATCGCCGCCCTGCTTTTTGATCTCGCTGCCGAATGCCTGGCCGATGCTCTTCGCGACATCCTTGTCGACCGTCTTGCCGACGATGCCGCGGATGTCGTAGGCCTTGAAGATGGATTGGGATACTTGGCTCATGAGATGGCTACCTCTTCTCTATTAGTTGATGGTTTCTCGGCGATGCAGCCATGAGGGCATGCAGGTCGTGACGGGTGACGCGCCAGCGCAGCGGGCATGGCGCGCGAACGACTGCCAGATGACGTACGAATTCTGCCTATGCGTCTGTTAAATCAACACGAAAGAAACAATTGGAAGCAACTGGATGCAAAAGCCGAGCAGTGCGCGGGCCGTCCGCGGATCGCACTTATAATCGCTGTCTTTCGGCGCTCTCGTGGTTGCGCGCGGCGCTCACAGCCTGCGCGTTCATTCTAATCCAATGCTCAAACCCTCTTTCGCCTCGATGCCTTCGAATGAGGCGCGTCTGCGTGCAAACACACAAAACTTGACCGATCACGCGCGCTTCTTTCAAGGCGGTCAGGCTTGGGTAGCACGCCGCGTGCCCGTTTTTACGGCGGGAACGGCCGCATGAAGGCCCTGACCCGCTCCGGCAATCCAGACGTCGCCCGCGCGCTCGCCAATATCGTGTGGCTCGGGCTGGAGCGGCTCACGCAGATTGCAGTCGCCATCGTCATTGCGGGACTGCTCGCACGCTATCTCGGCCCCGGCGATTTCGGCAAATGGCAATACGCGAACACGCTCCTGCTCGTGATCGCGCCGATCACCTGGGTTTGCGGCGCCGAGATTCTCGTGCCGACGATCGTCACCCGCACGCCCGCCGAAGCCGGCGCGGTGCTCGGCAGCGCGTTCGTGCTGCGCATGGGCGTCTCGATCGCCGCGCTGATCCTGACGTGGATCTGGATCGCGGCGGGCGGCACCGATCCGATGGTCGGTCTGATGCTCGCCGGCCTCGCCGTCACGATGCTCTTTCGCGAGCCGTTCATCGGCGTTGTCAATTCGTGGCTGCAAAGTCTCACTTACAGCAAGCCACAACTCATCGCGAGCATGGCGGCGGCCGTCGTCAAGGCGGCGCTCGTGTTCGCGCTGGTGCGCGCGGCGGCCGCGCCGTCGAGCTTCGGCTGGCTCTGGGCGCTCGAAGCCGCGGCGATCAGCACCGCGCTCGTCGTGTATTACATGCGCCGTCACGGCGGCACGCTCGGCTGGCGCTTCGACCGCGCACTGTTCAGACATTTCGCGAGCGCGGGCACGGTGTTCTGGCTCGGTCTCATCTGCATGTATCTGTTTCTCAAGCTCGACCGGCTGATGCTCGCGCATCGCGTGTCGTTCGCGGAACTCGGGCTCTACTCCGCCGCGCAGCAGTTGAACGAGAACTGGATCGCGCTCGCGCTGATGCTCTCGCAGACCATCGCGCCGGCGTTCGTCTATCGCGTGCAGGACACCGCGCGCCTCAGACGCAACCTCGTGCGCCTCTTCGCAATGACCGGCGCGCTGATGATCGCGGGCGCCGCCGTCCTCGATGCGCTCGCGGGCTTCATCATCGCGCGTGTGTTCGGGCCGAACTATGCGGGCGCCGCCGATATTTTCCGTTGGGCCGTATGGCTTTCCGTGCCGGCGGGCATCGAGGCGATCGGCAATCTCGTCGTGCTGAAATATCAGGCGAAGTACGTGCTGCTGTCGAAATGGCTGTTCGCGCTGGCGGTCGCGTTCGCGGTGAACTGGTTCACGATTCCCCGCATCGAAGGCTACGGCGCGCTGATCGGGCTCGCGGCGGGCTATGTCGCGGCGGCGTCGGTGAATTTCTATTACATCCGTTTCCGGCTGCGCGCATGAACGATCTATCCGATGTCGTCGTGCTGATGCCCGCGTTCAACGGCCAGGCCGAGGTCGAACGCACGCTCGCGTCGTTCAGGGAAGCGTCGACGGTGAACGCGCTGATCGTCGACGATGGCAGCACGCCGCCGATCGTCGCGCCCGTCATCGACGGCATGCGCATCGACATTCTGCGGATGCCGCAAAACGGCGGCATCGAGCGCGCGCTCGAAGCGGGCATCGCGGCGCTCGCAGCGCGCGGGGCACGCTATGCGGCGCGCATCGACGCGGGCGATCTGGCGACGCCCGGCCGTCTGGCGAAGCAGCGCGCGTACATGGAGGCACATCCGCGCGTCGCGGTGCTGGGCATGTGGACGCACGTCGTCTCGAGAGAAGGCGCGCCGCTTTTCGACCTGACGCCGCCGACCGAGCCCGCCGCGATCCGCCGCATGATGCTCGCGCGCACGTGCTTCACGCATCCGTCGCTGATGCTGCGTGTCAGCGCCGTGATCGAAGCGGGCAACTATCGCGCGCACTATCGCGCGGCGGAGGATCTCGATCTGATCCTGCGGCTCCTGCAGCGGCACGACGGCGCGAACCTGCCCGAGTTCGGTCTCTTCTACGAACTGAACGAAGGCGGGATCAGCGCGACGAAGCGGCGTGCGCAAGTGATGTCGACACTGCGCCTGCAACTGCGTCATTTGCGCGTGACGAATCCGCTCGACTGGGCGGGCATCGCGAAGAGCGCCGCGCATCTCGTGCTGCCGTATCGCGCGTTGCGCAGCCTGAAGGCGCGGTTGTTGAAGGCCACGCCTTCCGCGTGAAAATTTCAATGTTCAGTTCGCGCTGCGTTCAGCGCTCTTTCCGGATGACGAAAGAAAAATCGAGTCTTCGCATCGCCCTCGTCTGCAACACGGCGTGGGCGATCTACACCTACCGGCAGGGCGTGCTGCGCATGCTGACCGCGCGCGGCGCGCAAGTGACGATCATCGCGCCGCGCGATCGCACCTTCGAGCCGCTCACGGAAATGGGCTGCCGCTGTGTCGAGCTGCCGGTCGCATCGAAGGGAACGGACCCGCGCCAGGACCTGAAGACGCTTGCCGCGCTCTATCGCGAATATCGCACGACGCGCCCGCACATCGTGTTTCACTACACCATCAAGCCGAACATCTACGGCACGCTCGCCGCGATGCTCGCGCGCGTCCCGTCGATCGCGGTGACGACCGGCCTCGGCTACGTCTTCATTCAGAAGAGCCGCACGGCGCAGGTTGCCAAGCTGCTGTACCGTTTCGCGTTCCGCTTCCCGCGCGAAGTGTGGTTCCTGAATCGCGACGATCACGAAGCCTTCCTGCACGAGAATCTGCTCGCGCATCCTGATCGCGCGCGGCGTCTGCACGGCGAAGGTGTCGATCTCGATGAGTTCGCGCTTCAGCCGCTGCCCGCGCGCGAGGACTTCGTTTTCATCCTGATCGGGCGGCTCCTGTGGGACAAAGGCGTGGCGGAATATGTCGAAGCCGCGCGCAGGATCCGCGCGAAATTCCCGCATGCGCGTTTTCAGTTGCTCGGGCCGGTCGGCGTCGACAATCCGAGCGCGATCAGCCGCACGGACGTCCAGAAGTGGGAAGCGGAGAATATCGTCGAATATCTGGGCGAAGCGAACGACGTGCGCCCGCTCGTGGCCGCGGCGGACTGCGTCGTGCTGCCCTCATATCGCGAAGGCGTGCCGCGCACGCTGATGGAAGCCTCGGCGATGGGCCGTCCGATCGTCGCCACCGATGTTCCCGGCTGCCGTGAGGTCGTCGAGCACGGCGTGAACGGTCTTCTCTGCGAGGTGAAGAGCGCCGACAGCCTGACCGAAGCGCTCGAACGCATGCTGACGCTCCCTTTGGACGAGCGCGAAGCGATGGGGCTGCGCGGCCGCGAAAAAGTCGCGCTCGAATTCGACGAAAAGAATGTCGTCGAGCGCTACAAGGGCACAATACATGCCATTACCGGCATTTCACTCTGATTTCGAGTTTTTGGAGAACGCATGATGAATGGCAATCAGTCGCCGATAACTGGTGCGAAGGGCACGATTCTCGTCACGGGCGGCGCGGGGTTCATCGGTTCGCACACGTGTGTCGAACTGCTCGATGCGGGCTATGGCGTCGTGGTCGTCGACAATCTCGTCAATAGCCGCGCAGAGTCGTTAAAGCGTGTCGAGCGCATCACGGGAAAGCGCGTCGCATTTTACGAAGCCGACGCGCGCGACGAAGCCGCGCTCAATCGCATTTTCGACTCGCACGAGATCACCGGCGCGATTCACTTCGCGGCGCTCAAAGCCGTGGGCGAATCGGTGGCGAAGCCGGTCGAGTATTACAGCAACAACATCGGCAGCCTGCTCGCCGTGCTGAAGGTGATGAAGGAGCGCAACGTGCGCAACTTCGTGTTCAGTTCCTCCGCGACGGTCTACGGCATGCCGAAGAGCGTGCCGATCGACGAATCGTTTCCGCTTTCCGCGACCAATCCGTACGGCCAGTCGAAGCTCATCGCCGAACAGATCCTGCGCGATCTCGAAGTCTCCGATCCGTCGTGGCGCATCGCGACGCTGCGCTACTTCAATCCGGTCGGCGCGCATGAGAGCGGTCTGATCGGCGAAGACCCGGCGGGCATTCCGAACAACCTGATGCCGTATGTCGCGCAGGTGGCCGTCGGCAAGCTCGAGCGCCTGCGCGTGTTCGGCAGCGATTACGATACGCACGACGGCACCGGCGTGCGCGATTACATTCATGTCGTGGATCTGGCGCGCGGGCACATCGCGGCCATCGACGCGCTGAAGACGCTCGATCGCAGCTTCGTCGTGAATCTCGGCACGGGCCAGGGCTACAGCGTGCTCGATGTCGTCAAGGCGTTCGAGGCGGCGTCGGGCAAACCCGTGCCGTACGAGCTCGTGCCGCGCCGCCCGGGCGATATCGCCGCCTGCTACGCCGATCCGGCCGCCGCCGCGACGCTCATCGGCTGGCGCGCGGAGCATGGCATCGAACGCATGTGCGCGGATCACTGGCGCTGGCAGTCGCAAAACCCGAACGGGTTCGCGTAAAGTCTCGCTGCGCCCCGCGTCGTCGTTCCGAGCGCTGCGGGGCTGCTTCTCCCAACCGGTTCTATTTTCATGCTTAGTTTCGCGCTTGCTTTTCTGGTCTCGCTGCTCGTGACCTTGTTGATCGTGCGTTTCGCACACCTGCAGGAAGGCGTGCTCGGCGACACCGATCTCGCCGGCGTGCAGAAGTTTCACGCGCGTCCCGTGCCGCGCATCGGCGGCGTGGGCATCCTTTGCGGACTGACCGCATCGGCCGTGCAATTGCGATGGGGTTATCCGGCCGTGTCGGGCGGCATTCTCGGCATCGTCGCGTGCGGCCTGCCGGCGTTTCTCTCCGGGCTGATCGAAGACCTGACCAAGCGCGTCTCGCCGCTCGCCCGCCTCGTCTGCACGATGGCCGCCGCCGGCCTCGCCTACGCGTTCCTGAATATCGCGGTTACGCGCATCAGCGTGCCGCCGCTCGATTTCCTGCTGTCCTACGCGGTGATTTCCTGCGCGGTGACGGTGCTCGCCGTCGCGGCGCTCGCGAACGCCGTGAATATCATCGACGGCTTCAACGGCCTCGCGTCGATGGTCAGCTTCATGATGTTCGCGTCGCTCGCCTACGTGGCGTTCCAGGTGCACGATCCCGTCGTGCTGTCAGGCTCGCTCATCATGATGGGCGCGGTGATGGGCTTCTTCATCTGGAATTTTCCCGCCGGCCTGATCTTTCTCGGCGACGGCGGCGCGTACTTCGTCGGCTTCATGCTGGGCGAGCTATCCATCATGCTCGTGATGCGCAACCGCGATGTCTCCGCGTGGTATCCGGTGCTGCTCTTCATGTATCCGATCTTCGAAACGTGTTTCTCGATCTATCGCAAGAAGTTCATTCGCGGGATCTCGCCCGGCATTCCGGACGGCGTGCATCTGCATATGCTCGTCTACAAGCGCCTGATGCGCTGGGCCGTCGGCGTGAAGAACGCGCACGAACTCACGCGGCGCAACTCGCTTACGTCGCCGTATCTGTGGCTGCTGTGCCTCGTCGCGGTGATTCCCGCGACGCTCTTCTGGCGGCACACGGTGCATCTCTTCTGCTTCGTCGTCGTGTTCGCGGCGACGTATGTGTGGCTCTACATGAGCATCGTGCGCTTCAAGTCGCCGCGATGGCTCGTGTTTCGACGACCGCACACCGTGAAGAAATGAACCGAACGCCGCCCTGCCCCGGGCGGCGTTTTCGTTTGCGGCGTCGATTACGTCAGATGCTTCTGGAAGAACGCGGCGGTGCGGCCGTTCGCAAGTTGCGCGGCCGCCGCATCGTAATGCACGCCCTTGTTGCGCGCGAACGCGTGATGACAGCCGGGGTACGTGAACGCCTCGACGTTCGCGTGCCCTTGCACCGCCGCGAGCACGCGATTGCGGGCATCGGCGGGAATGAACTCGTCTTCTTCCGCGAGATGCAGCATGAGCGGCACCTTGATCTTGGGCAGCTCGCCGAGGTACTGGTCCGTGCCGCCGCCGTAATAGGAAACCGATGCATCGACATCGGTGCGCGCGGCCGTCAGAAAGGACAGCAATCCGCCGAGACAAAAGCCGACCGAACCGATTTTGCCTTTCACCTGCGAGAGCCCGCGCGCAGAGCCGATGGTCGCCGCGATGTCCTCGACGCCCGTGTCCACGTCGAACGCGTTGTAGTACTTCAGCGCCTGCTGCCACTCGGCTTCGGTCTTGTCGGTAAGCTCGACGTTCGGCTCGAGCCGCCAGAACAGGTCCGGACACAGCGCGACGTAGCCCTGGCGCGCGTACTCGTCGCACGTTTCGCGCATGTCCGCGTTGATGCCGAATATCTCCTGGATCACCACCACGGCGGGCGCGGGTGTCTGCGCGGGATAGGCGACGTAGGCGTCGAAATTGCCGTCGGGCGTGGAGATGCTGAGCCGGTCGGACATGGGAGTCTCCTGAGTGATGGTGTCGATCGAAAGCGCGCAAAGGCCCGCTCGAGCGTGCGCGTGGCCGATAGTCGAAGTGTGATTCGCGTGTGTGACGGTGAGACGTGGGCGATCGGAGAAAGCCCCGCGCGTTGCGAAGATGCAATGGATGCACGCAGCGCAACGCGGCCCGCCTTGCGGCAAGAACCTATTTGATACGCGAAAATCGGCGCGCGCGCCAGCGTTGAATCGCGCGGTTTCGGCGTGCGAAGACGGTCTGCCTGGATACGGCAGCGCTCATCCCGGCGATGCTCGCGAGTCCCCGGATGAAATCGAATCGTATCGATCGATCGGGTTTCGCATGCGTGTCGCGCCGAACAGGCCCATGCCGTTTCCCTTCTGCGAGGGGTCGCTCGTTGTCGAGTGGCTTGCGCGGCCTGAACCGCACGTCCTCGTGGGCCTGCTTGCCCCGAAACCGGGGTTACCTCGTATCGGCGCGTGCACGCACATCGCACGTATTGAGTGGTCTCACGCCGGAACATGTCGCTTCCGGTGATTCAATCTTCGGTCCGGAAATCGGGGGCGATCCGCCAGAATCCCGTGCTTTGCGGACATGAACCCGACGCGCGCGCCGTCGCGGACCGTGGCGATGGAACGCGCCGGACAAAGCGTGGCGCGGCGCACATGT
This sequence comes from Caballeronia sp. INML2, assembly GCF_023631365.1. Taxonomy (NCBI): domain Bacteria; kingdom Pseudomonadati; phylum Pseudomonadota; class Betaproteobacteria; order Burkholderiales; family Burkholderiaceae; genus Caballeronia; species Caballeronia sp. INML2. Next base: position 9,478 of record NZ_JALQDH010000024.1, read on the forward strand.
GCGTCCGTCGTTTCGCGCCGAAGACTAGTCGCCTGACGCCGCTGCAACGGCGCGCGCGAACGGCCGCTGATATATTCGGCAAAAAAATGGGGTTCCCGGGGTCGTCATGCGCAACAAGTTCGCCGTCTTCTGGATATGGCTTTGCCTGCTTCCGCTCGCATTCGACTTGAAGGGCGTGAAGATGGCGAACAGGACGGTCGATATTCTGCTCACCGTGACGTCGATGGGCGCCGCCTGTGCGATTCTCCTGATCGCGCCGCGCTTCGCACGCCGTTCGCGCATGCGCGCGCTCGTGACCTCGCTCTTTCTGCTCACGATCTTCGGCAGCGTCGCGACGCAATTGCTGCAGGGTAACGAAGCAGGCAACTACGCCCGCGTGATCCTGCCGTTCCTGCTGATGCTGCTCGGCTATTTCGTCGGCTGCCGTCCGTGGGATGCGCAACGTATCGAGCAGATCGAGCGCGCGTTGACCGGCGCGATGATCGCATCGCTCGTGTTCAGCGTCGGCTTCGATATCGCGATATCCGATGGAACCGGGAACGTGAGCATTCACGCCGTCCCGGTTACGTTCCTCTGTCTGCAAGGGCTGCTGCTGCACGAGTTCGTCTTCGCGCAGCGCATCACGAAGTTCGCCGCGCTGATCTTTCTCGCGACGCTCGTCATCGAGATTCTGTGCGCCACGCCCAGCCTGCTCGTCGGCACGGTGCTGCTCATCGCCTACGCGACGTGGCTCGCCGCGCCTTCGATCCGCCTGTTCTTCACCACCGGCCTGCGCGCGGTCGTGATCCTCGCGCTGCTCGGCGCAATGGCGGCCGCATCGGCGACGTTCTTCCCGACCGTCGCCCAGCAATGGGTGCAGTACATCCCGTTCGCGAAGGATGCGCCGCCCGCACGCGATCCGGTCGCGATCGCGCGTCTTGCTGAAATGAAGGATCAGGTCGATCAGACCACATCCTCGACGCTCTCGACGATGGTCGGCATGGGCTACGGACACGACTATCGCTATTCGCCTTCGTACTTGCCCGATCTTGCTGGCCTGATCAGCGAGAAGGATTTTTACGCGATCAGAAAGTGGGCGGCCGGCCGCGACTTCTGGGTCTATCAGTTCTTCGCGGGTGGTCTGCTGTTCGGCCTCGCGCTGCCGCTCGCCGTGCTGTGGGCGCTCTGGCGCGGCTCGATGGCCTACCGCGCGTGGCGGCATCGCGCGCCCGATGCGCCGCATCTGCCCGTGCTCGGGCGCGCGCTCTTCGTGCTCGCGGCGCTGCCCGCGACGTCGATCGGCGGCAATCCGCTCGGCGACCGCTTCTCGGGTGTCGTGTTCGGCGTCGCGCTCGGCCTCGTCGTCGCGTCGTATGCGCGCATCGCGCACACGATGCAGATCCGCGCCGCCGAAGCGGCGGGGCACCGGCCGCCGCCGCGGCCTCCGTGGTTCGGCACGCCGCCCGACATGCGCCCGCCCGGCGAGCCGCTACCGGAGATCCTGCCTGCGAACCCGCCGCGCGCTTCCGGCACGCTGCCCGCGCGATAACGCGGTCACATTCACTGCGCGGGCAGATGCGTCCTCAGATACGGCGCGAAGCCGTTCTGCACGGAAATGATCTTTCTCGCGCAGTCGTCGAAATCGGAGCCTCGCGCGCGCTCGTCGCCATACATGCCCTTGCATTGCGCGAAGAGCGAGATGGTCGCGCCGTTGCCGTTCGCGATGCGCGTCGCCGAGAACACCGGCTTGCCGGTACCCGAAGGTATATCCGTTTCGATGGCGGCATCGTCGGCGCGTGTCAGGCGTTCCTTCGAATTCTGCTCGACGTAAGTCTTCGTCAGCTTCCAGGCCGCATCGCATTGCGCGGCGTCGCGGCATGCGACGGTCGCGTTGCGTTGCGCCGTATCGAGCGTCTGCTGCGAGAGCAGGAACGTACGTTCCTTCTGCTCCTCTTTTTCGACGGACGAGCAGGCGGTGAGGACAACCGAAGCGAGTGCGAGAGCGATGAGCTTTTTCACGGACGGACAGCCTAATAACCAGGTCGGACGGCGATTATAACGACGCCCGCTTTCGTCGCACGTAATACGCGGCTGCATTGCGTGCCGGCCGGCGTGAATGGCCGCTCGTGCAGGGTTTTTGGCGTTAGTGGCCGGCGGCGCGCAATATCCTGTGTTCATGCGTGCGCGGCTCGCCGCCAACGCACCCGACAAGCAAGCCCGGAGGAGACTCATGAAACATGCGCTACGCACGGCGCTTTTGTCGCTGACCATGACCGCTCTCGTGCCATCGGCCGTGCAGGCAGGCGATGCCGCCGATCCATCGGCGACGGACAAGCTGCTCGCGCAGCAGAACGGATATGTGGGTAATCCCGCGGGCGGCGCGCGGCTGCGTCCGAGCCGACCCAAGGCCGACGCCCGGGCGATGATGATGCCGAAAAGCGCGGCTGCGGCGCTCTATCCGGCGCCCGCGGGCCTGAATCCGCCAGCGGCGAATGCCGCGCGATCGCGCGACATCTACAAGTCGCCTTACTGAAGATCCGCAGGCCCGAGCGGGCTTTCACTCCGCGATGCTTTCGTAGCCGTAGTAGCCGGCGTACGTGCTGCCCATCAATATCTTCGATTGCGGAACGTCGGTGAGCAGAACGCCCTTCATGTGCACGCCGCCGTGATACAGGCGCTTCATCGTTTCGCCGATCTCCTGCACCTGATTCTTGCCGTGCCGCACGACGAGCAGGCTCGTGCCCGCGTGCCTGCCGACCACCGTCGCGTCGGTCACCGCGAGCACCGGCGGCGTGTCGATGACCACGAGATCGTAGTGCTGCTTCAGTTCGGCGAGCATTTCACCGAGGCGGTCGCTCGCAAGCAGCTCCGCCGGATGAGACGGCAGCGAGCCCTTCGGGATCAGATCGACGCCGGGCAGCACGTCGTGAAGGATCGTGCTCATCACGTCGGCGCCCATCAGCACGTCGGAAAGACCGGGCGAGTGGCGCACGCCGAAGTGCGAGTGAATGTCGCCGCGGCGCATGTCGGCGTCGATCAGCAGCACGCGCTTTCTCGTCGAGGCGACGAGCGTCGCGAGATTCGCCGACATGAACGACTTGCCCGCTTCCGGACGCGAGCCCGTCAGCATCACGACGTTGTTGCGCGCATCGGAAAGCTGCAATTGCAGCGACGTGCGCAGGCTGCGGATGCCTTCGACCGCCGCGTCTTCCGGCGCTTGCGCGGCGAGCACGTGCAGCCCCTCGCGGCGCATGCCGACCTGGCGCTGCAGACGAAGCTGCTGCGTGCTGCGCGGCACGATCGCGAAGACGCGCGTGCCCAGTTGCCGTTCGATGTCTTCCGGACGCTCGACGCCGCCAAACAGCGCCTTGCGGACGAATGCGACGATGATGCCGAGCACGAGTCCGATCGCCGCCGAGATCAGGATCACGAGCGCGCGTCTCGGACGCACGGGATCGTCGGCGACCTGTGCGAGGTAGACGATGCGCACGTTGCTCACCTGCCCCGCCTTCGCGATGCGCAGTTGCTGCACGCTGTTGAGCAGGTTCGTGTAGAGCTCGCTGTTCGCGCGCACGTCGCGCGTGTAGCGCAGCGCGGTCTGCTCGGTATCGGGCAGCGTCGACACGTTCTTACCGAGGCGCGTCTGCGCGGCGGTGAGCGCGGCGATCTGCGCATCGAGCGCCTGGACCGACGGATGATTCGCCGTGAAGCGCAGCGACAGCTCCGCGCGCTGTTGCTGCAAGTCCGAGAGCTTCGTCTTGTTATCGACGATCTGTTGCAGCAGAAGCCGGCTTTCCTCGGAGAGATCCACCGACCCTTGCTTGTTGCGAAACGCGCTGTAGCGCTGCTCGGCTTCGTCGAGCTGCTTCTTCACGACCGGCAGTTGCTGTTCCAGAAACGCGAGCGTGTGCTCGGCTTCGGCCGAGCGCTTCTGCGTATCCTGCTCCACATAGCGGTTCGCGATGTTATTGACGATCGCGGCGATTTCCTTCGGATTACTACCTTCCAGAGACACGCCGATGATGCCCGATTGCAATGCGGTCTCCGCCACGGTGAGACGCTTTTGCAGACGGTCGATGGTCGTGAGCGTCGAGAAGCGCTGCAAGTCGAACTGCACGCCGGGCTTGCTCGTGAGCTTGTCGACCTTGAGCGTGATGGGGCCTTGCGGCGTCCTGCCGGAGGCTTCCTGGCCGACATGGCCGGTGAGAATTCCCAGGCCGTCCGGGTCCTGCAACACGTATGCGCCGCGTTCACCGGCGACGAGCGTGAACTTTCTGTCGTAGAGCGTCTTCGGCGTGTCGAAGCGCGGCACGTCGATCTCTTCGTCGCCCCATGCAAAGCGCGACAGATATCCCGATGGAACCGGCTTGTTCAGCATCGAGAATACGTTGCCGACGAGCTTGCCGACGACCGGAAACGAACGCGGCGACGCGCTGATGTCGAGATGCATGCGCCGCACCGTGTCGTCGATGAAGAGGCGCGAGCGCAACAACTCGATCTGCGCGGCGGTGATGGATTTCGTATCGGTGAGCTGCGGCACGACGGCCTGCGCCGCATTGGCGCTGGCGCTCGGCTTGTTGCCGCTGGCCTCGTCGACCTGGATCATCGCGTCCGCCTTGTAGGTCGGCGGCGCGAGGTAGGCGTAGGCGGTTCCGAGCGCGACCACGGCGAGCATGACGAACGTCACGAGCTTCCAGTTGCGCATCACCGCGGCCAGATAATCGGACAGCCGCAACTCGTCGGCTGTCGATACGTCCGTATACCGCGTATCAAAGTTCATCGCCATGATCTCGCTCGCTTGTATTTTTTGAGTCGAACAATGATGCTCCGGCGCGCCCCCGCGCGCGCCGGTCAAACGCCTGCGGTCAATCCACTTACTTCGTCAGCACGGCCGCCGTCAGACCCGCGTTGATCGCCGGCAAGAGCAGGTTCAGCACGCGCGAGAAGCGGACGAGCCCGTTGTTGTCCACGTACACGACGTCATGCGGCTGCAGTTCGAAGTTGTTCGCGAGCAGCATCGATACCGGCGAACGCGCATCGAGCTTGTAGACCTCCGGGTTGTCCGTCTGGCCGTTGCGGATCACGTAAAGCTCGCGCGGGTCCGACGTTTCCGGATTGAAGCTGCCCGCCTGCGAGATCGCGTCCGAAAGCGTGAGCTTGCCGTTGCGCATCGGGATGACGGTGGCGGGCTTGGTCACTTCGCCCATCACGTAGACGCCGTTTTCGTCGCGCGAATCGACACGCAGCGCATCGCCCGGCCTGAGCATGATGTCCGACGGGCTGCGGCCCTTCGCCGTCATGCCGGCCATGTTGATGTTGTACGTGACGCCGTCGCGGATCAGCGTGACGCGGCTCTGGTCCGCCGTCGTCGCAAAGCCGCCCGCGCGCCCGATCGCCTCGGTGAGCGTCATCGGAATGTCGTTGATCTGTTGCGCGCCCGGCGTGCGCACGTCGCCGTCGATATACACCTGCGACGCGCGGAACGACGCGACGCGCACCGTCACCTGCGGTTTCACGAACACCTTCGAGAGCTCCGAGTACAGCTCGCGCTGAACCTGCGTCTCGGTCTTGCCCGCGACATGCAGCGGACGGGTCACGTACGGGAACTGCAGATTGCCGTCCGCATCGACGACGAAGCCGGGTGCGGCATCCGAGGTGCGCGTCTGCTGCGCAGGCTGGCCGAGTGCCGCGACGAGCTCGGGGTGATCCCACACCGTGATCTGCAGCACGTCGCCGACGCCCAGCTTGTACGGCGCCGGCTTGCCGTAGAGCGAAGCGTTCGGATCGGTCGCAGCCGAAGGCTGCGCGGTGCGCATCTTCTTCACGAGCGCGGCGTCGATCGTCGTGATCGGAATGTTGGTCGTGGTGGCCGGATCACCCTGATCGTTCGACGTCTCGACGAGCGCGGCCGGCTTTTCCATGTGCATGCCCGGCGCGAGCCCGCAACCCGTCAGGATCACGGAGATGGAAGCTGCCGCAGCCAGGCTCGTGAGGCGGAAGATACGCGACACGTTGGTGTTGGCGGCCATGGAGGTGGTGCCCGGTTGTTGTTGATTGTGCATAATGGTCGTCCCCTGCATCAGTAAGCGTTGGTGTGGCGTAGTCCCTTGAAGATCGTTGCGGCAATGATTCTCATATCGAGTCCGAACGACCAGTTACCCAGGTAGTACAAATCGTGAGCGACGCGTCCTTCCATCTTTTCGATCCGATCCGTTTCTCCACGAAAACCGTTGACCTGGGCCCAGCCGGTGATGCCCGGCTTGATCCGGTAACGATGGATATACCCCGATACGACCTTCTGATACAGGTCGTCATGTTCAAGCGCGTGTGGACGCGGGCCCACGACCGACATGTCGCCACGCAGAACGTTGAAGAACTGCGGTAGCTCATCGAGGCTGGTGCGGCGCAGGAATGCCCCGACACGGGTCACGCGCGGATCGCCGCGCGTGGCCTGGCGGAGCACCCCGGCCTGTTCCGTGTGCATGCGCATCGAACGGAACTTGTAGATGGTGAAGACGCGGCCATCCGCGCCCTTGCGGCGTTGCCGGAAAAGCACGGGCCCGCGCGAAGTCAGCTTGATCGCGAGCGCGATGCAGATCAGCGCCGGCGAAACGGCGATGATCGCGCCGAGCGCGAACGCGCGGTCGAAGAGTTCCTTCTGCAACTGCGCGGACGCCGACAGCGGCGACGCGACCAGATTGATCGCGGGCTCGCCGAGGAGATCGGTCACGCCGCTTTCGAAGAGCGCAAGGCTGCGCACGTCCGGAATGAAGCGCACGTTGAGCAGATCGTCGCGGAATTCGTTCACGAAGCGCAGGATCGTGCGCTCTTCGGAAAGCGGCAGCGCAAGCCACACCTCGTGCACGTTCTGCGTGCGCACGAAGTTGACGAATTCGTCGAAGTCGTCGTACACCGGCAGGCGCGTGTTGAGCCGTGCCTTTGCCGGCGCCGCATTGAACGCGGCGCGCATGCGAAAGCCCGCGTCCGGCGAGCGCTCGATCTTGCGCAGGATCGAATCGCAATGCCTGCCGCAACCGACGATCGCCACCTGTTGAAGGTTCAGGCCGGCGTGGCGCATGTGCGCGAGGATCGCGTGCGTGATGAGACGCCCGGCGATCATGAGGCCGCCGGACATCGCGGTCCAGTAGGCGAACCAGAGGCGCGACACGTAGTCGAGTCGATGCAGGGAGAACATGAGCGCGAGCGCGCAGCCCTGCACGACGAGCCAGCCGAGCGAGACCTGGCACGCGAGCTGAAGCTTGCTGCGGCCGCGCCACGACTGGTAGACGCCGAAACCAGGAAAGAGCGCGAGCGAGAACGCCGCCGCGAATGCGACGAACGCCACCGAATAGGTGTGAGCCTCGATGTACTCGAACCTGATTTGCGACGCCACTGCCGCGCCGCCGACGATCATCACGACGTCGAACAGGCGCGCGAGCAATCCCTGTAAATCGCGCATGTTGTTTTCCCCGAACGCAATCAGCCCTTAACCGCCCTCTTCAGTCTCCTCCTCGCGTCGCGCCCGTCTTTGTCGAATGAAAGCCGTTGCAAAGAAGTCGGTCGCATCAACCCGTCATGCCATCGCCCGCCGAGCGCTCAATGGCGCCCGTAGGTGTCGTCGAAGCGCACGATGTCGTCTTCGCCGAGATAGCTCCCCGACTGCACCTCGATGATCTCGAGCGGCACCTTGCCCGGGTTCTCCAGACGGTGCCGCACACCGAGCGGAATGAACGTCGATTCGTTCTCACTCAGCAAAAACTGCTCTTCACCGCGCGTCACGAGCGCCGTGCCGCACACGACGATCCAGTGCTCCGCGCGATGGTGATGCATCTGCAACGACAGCTTCGAACCCGGCGACACCACGATGCGCTTCACCTGAAAGCGCTCGCCGTGCTCGATCGAATCGTAGAAGCCCCACGGACGGCGCACCTTGCGATGCGTGTCCGCTTCGGGCGCATGCTGCTCGCGGATGCGCGCAACGAGCCCCTTGATGTCCTGCACGCGCGAACGGTCCGCGACGAGCACGGCGTCGTCCGTCTCGACGACGATCACGTTGGTCGTGCCGACACACGCGACGAGCCGTCCGCCTTCGGAGCGCGCATAGCTAGATGTCGCGCCTTCGAACACGACACGGCCGCTCGCGACGTTGCCGGACTCGTCCTTGTCCATCGCGTCCCACACGGCGTCCCACGAGCCGAGATCCGACCAGCCCGCGACGAGCGGCACGACGATGCCGTCGCACGGCTTCGTCGGCGTACCGATGTGTTCCATCACGGCATAGTCGATCGAGTCCGACGGCGCGCGGCCGAATTGCGCGGCCTGCGGACGGAAGAACTTGCCGTCGTCCTCGCCTTCCTTCGCCGCGGCCGAGCAAGCCGCGTACATATCGGCGTTGAGCTTCCCGAGTGCCGCGAGCCACACGCTCGCGCGCACGATGAAGATGCCGCTGTTCCACCAGTACGTGCCCGCCGCGACATATTGGGCGGCAAGCTCGGCCGCGGGCTTCTCGACGAAGCGATCGATCTCGTGCGCGCCATCGTCGAGCGCGTCGCCCAGACGGATGTAGCCGAAGCCGGTGTCGGGGCGCGTCGGCGGAATGCCGAGCGTCGCGATCACGCCGCGCTCCGCATGCTCCGCCGCGATCGCGATCGCGCGATGCAGCGCGGGAATGTCGGCGATCGAGTGATCGGCCGGCATCGCGACCATGATCGCGTCCTCGCCGTCCTTCACCGCGGCGAGCGCCGCGAGCGTGAGCGCGGGCGCGGTGTCGCGGCGCGCCGGCTCGACGATGATGCGTGCGTCGACGCCGCTTTCGCGCGTCTGCTCTTCCGTCGTGAAACGATGCTCCTCGCCGCACACGATGATCGGCTCGCCATCCACCCTGAAGTCGCCCGCAAAGCCTTTCAGCCGCGAAACCGTGGCCTGCAACAACGAGTCGTGACCGATGACGCCGATCAGCTGCTTCGGGAACTGTTCACGCGACATCGGCCACAGGCGCGTGCCCGAGCCGCCGGCGAGGATCACAGGAACGAGGCGGCGGCACGGCCCGGCCAGTCCGGCCAGGCTCGCCTCGACACCCGCTGCTCCCTGCTCCAACTCGCCCTTCGTGCGTGCTTCATTCGTCATAGAGGACTCTCCTGCCTGCAAATTCGTTCGAACGGCAATGCCGTCCGGGAAATGATTAAGTGCCGGACCGATCGGGTCCGGCCAAACATCCGACGCTTTACGCCATAGTCGGCGTCAGCGCGGCCCACGTCACACTTCGCGCGGGTCAGCCGTTCGCCTCGCGCCTGCTCTGCATCCGGTATTCCGTCGGAGAGATCAGAAGACGCTTGCGGAAAATCTTTGCGAGCCTGTCGCCGTTGCCCATGCCGCTTCTGCGCGCGATCTTGTCGACCGGCAGTTCCGAATCCGTCAGAAGCGCGCAGGTCACGGCGAGGCGCGCCTGCAGCAAATAATCGGATGGCGTGATGCCCATCTCGATCTTGAAGCGGCGCAAAAAGTTGCGCTCGCTCATCGCGGCCACCTGCGCCGCATCGACGACCGAAATCGGCCGTTCGCAGTTGTCCTGCAGCCAGCGCGCCGCCGCTCGGATCTTGTCCCCCGCGGACGCCGCGCCGCTGTCGCCGAGAATCGACACGAGCTTCGCGGCGGAGCCGGGCATCAGGCGCTCGGCGACGCTGCGTGACACGTCGATGCCCAGGTCGCGCTTCACGATCAGGAGCGCGCCCTTCATGGATTCGTAGCGGTCGCCCGCGTCGCCCTGCTGCTCGTCGCGCACGAGATGCATGGCGTTGCCCAAGCGCGCCTGCGCGTCCTGCGCCTGGCCGATGCCCGCCGCGTCGAGCACCTTGCGGCCCTCGGAAATGGCGCGCACGACCGTCGTCTTGGACTGCACGCGGCGCAGCCATTCGATGATGCGATCGTCCTTCGCGGCGTCGTCGGCGCCGCGGCCGCCCGCGACGAAGAGCGCATCGAAGCCGCCGTAATGACGCGCGTCCAGGCCGTCCGTCCACACGCGCACCGACGACGAGCACGCCACGTTGCCGCCCTCGACAGACAGGAACCGCACGTCATAGCTGCAGTCCGGCCGGGACTTCACCGACGCGAACTCGTTCGCCATGTGGAAGACCTCCGCGACGATCCCCGCGCCGAGCAGGGAAAAACCGTCGAACAGCAGGATCGCGATCTGGCGGACCTCGGTCTGCGACGTTTTCGTCGCGGGAGGCGTCCAACCCATGACGGCGGGTTCTAGAGTGGCGTAAGGCATGGTCATCCTCTGCAGCTTTGCATCCTGGAAGGCGCGGAAGAGTTTCTCGGCCATTGCGGCGCATCAATGGACTTTCCCGAACTTCGCCGGGTTGCCGTGACCGATTGGAACGAAGTGTTGGCGGAATCGATCCGCTGGCTTGAATAATAAGCAGACAATCTTTTTTGTGCTCTAGATTTTCGCGCTTAAACCACAGAATCTGTTCCGATGTGAGGGTGAGCGCACATTGAAATCCCTCCCCAAATTCTGGAACGCCGTTTTCAAAGCGGCGATTATCACAATTCATTCGTCATACAAAGGCTGACGGCAGCCTAGTGGAATCCGGTTGACGCGCCGCCAGATCGGACAGGTGCGCGGCCCCCATACCACGGGCGGCGGCTCTGCGCGGTTTGGCGGCAAGCCGGACGACATGTCAGATCAAATAAATTGATTCAATTTTGAAACGTTGAAAGTCGAAAAAGCGGACGTTCGTACTGCGGGGAATCGGAAAATTTTGGATTTGCCGTTACATTTCGGAACCGGATGTAATAGGCATTTGACACGCCGGTTTAAAAGTAGGATTTGATCGTTTATTAACTACCATGGATTAATCGTTAATCGGATGGCTGGCAATCGAGCCATTTTCAATTAGACAACTGGGTTTTATTGAATGGCGTAATGCGGTATTTTCATATGACGTTGGATGTTGCGCCGCAATAAGCGGATCGCAGCGCCGAAGCTGCATGGGCGCGGGATACCGGGCCCTCTCCGCTACGGCGTACGGTGGTGTTTTGCGGCGGCGCACGCGGCGACACGATTTTTGAATCGTCCAATCAAACCTTTGCAAGCTTCGCGCGGGTGCCGCTCAATTCGCGCGCACGTTCGCAAATCGCGCGGCGGGATTTTTGCGCGCGGCGAGCGCGTGCGGATCGGTCAAGTTTGCCGTCCGTGCACGGGCCTGTGACGACCGAATTCGTCAGCCTTGCTTGTTTCACTCATGAGAATCGATCCGAAGATGTGCACCGTCGCTACACGCCGACGCCCCCGTCGCGTCTTTCGGACGAAGCACGTCGGCGCGTGCGCGTACGCACGGTCATGCGGTGGCGCAGGCATCATCGTTTGCGCTGTGCCGGGCGTGCACTTTCACCGGCGCTTGCCTCGCGCACGACGATCGCAAACACGGAGCAACGATGCTTAGCAACGCGGACTTCCTGACGGTGGTGCGGCTCACGCCGCTCGTGGCGATCGATCTGATCGTCACCGACGGCAACCGGCGCATTCTCCTCGGACATCGGCGCAACCGGCCTGCGCAAGGCACGTGGTTCGTGCCGGGCGGGCGCATCACCAAGAACGAATCGCTCGACGCCGCGTTCAAGCGCATCGTCCACAACGAGCTCGGCGTCGCGAGCGCGCAGCGATCGGCCGCGCGTTTCTTCGGCGTGTACGAGCATCTGTACGACGACAACTTCGCGGGCGCCGAGGATATCGGCACGCATTACATCGTGCTCGCGTATTCGATGACCCTGAGCGGCAAAGTACCGATCGGCCGCTTCGACCAGCACAGCGACTATCGATGGCTCATGCCCGACGAGATACTCGCGCGCGACGACGTGCACGAGTACACCAAGGTGTATTTCCGCTGAGCCGGCAAAGCACGCGCCGAAGGACAAACGGCGCCCATTGCTGCGCGCCGCCCACCCTTTCCGCCAAGAAATTTCGATCCGGTCGCGTCACTTCTCGTCGAAGACACATCGCCCGATTCCGTCACACGACTGGATGGATGTGAGCCTATTCCTCGCGTACCGAGATCATCTGCCAACAGTTCGTCAATTTCGGACTTGGGGCGCGGCGACTGTTGGGCGCCGCGTATAGTGCGACCCATGTAAGCTCACTTTCCCGCTACTTACGTTCCTTCATGGACCGGACCCGCACAAGGCGTGACAACGCCGGCCCGGTCCGCACAGGGGAGAAGTCGATGGTGTACGCCAATGGTACGGGCAGGCTTCAGGTCGTGCGCGCCGTCGCGCCCGACACGCCGCCCGCCGATATGGCCAGCGCGGCAAAACGGATCGGCATTCTGATCTTCGAGGATTTTTCGCTCGTCGAAGTCAGTTCGATCTCCGAGGTCTTCTCGGTCGCGAATCAGGTTCGCATGCCCGCCGAAGCCGGCGAGCGCGCCGAAGCGCCGAACTATTCGCTGCGCTTCGTATCGAGCGAAGGCGGCAGCGTGGCGAGCAGTTGCTCGATGCGCATCTGGACAGAAGGGCTCGAAACGCGCTGGATGAACGAGTGCGACGCGCTTTTCATCGCGGGCGGCGTGGGTGCGCGCCATGCGCGAAACGACGCCGTGCTGAGAAAGCGGCTCGGCCGCGTGGCGCCGAAGATCCCGTTCATCAAGGCGATCGGCGAGGGCGCGCACATTCTCGCCGCGGCCAATCTCAGCGTGCAGAACCGCTCGCTCGATTTCACCGGAGGGCCCGAGCGCAGCGCGCGGCCATCCATGTTGTCGAACCCGCTTTTCATCGCCGAGCAGACGCTCACGCTCGACGATCCGAAAGGGCCGATCGCAGCGGCGCTGTCGATCATCAAGCGCGATCACGGCGCCGCGCTCGCGCGTGAAGTCTCGGAGCGCTCGATTCCCGGCGCATGGCAAAAGCTCGCCACCGTGCTCGACGATACCGAAGCCGGCGGCGTACGCCAGAAGATCGACGCGGCCGCGCGCTGGATTCGCGAGAATTACGTGCGACCGATCTCGATCGCCGACGCCGCACGCGTCGCCGCGATGAGCGAGCGCAATTTCCTGCGCCGCTTCAAGGCGCAGATCGGGCTCACGCCATCGGAATACCTGCTGCGTGCCCGGCTCGATGCGAGCTGCATGTTGCTCGCCGCGACCGACTTGCCGATCGACAAGATCGCACGGCGCTGCGGCGCGGGCAGCGGCGATGGCCTCGCGAAGATCTTCCGCAAGCGACTGTCGATTTCGCCGACCGAATACCGCATGGCCGGCCGCCGAAAGCTGGGCGACACTTCATAACGGCGTCGGTCGAGCCCGCGAGCCTGCCCATAACGGATACGCATGGAATCACAGGTACTCTGGACGCTTTCGAATCTGGGCGATGCAGCCTTCATGCTTCCGCTCGCGCTCGTCTGCGCACTGTGGCTGCGCACCGTGGACGCGCGTCTCGCGTTGCGCTGGGCGATCCTGCTCGCGATCGGCATGGGGCTCGTCGGTCTCTCGAAGATGCTGTATGCCGGGTGCGGCCTCGAAATCGCCGCCATCCAGTTGCGCATGATCAGCGGTCATACGATGCTCGCCGCATCGATCTATACGGTCGCGGGCGGACTGCTGTTCAGCGGCTTAGGCGGCGGCTGGCATCGGCTGGGCGCGGCGGGCGGCCTTGCGCTCGCAGCGGCGATCGGCGCGAGCCGCGTCATGCAGGACGCGCATACGCCCGCGGAAGTCGTCGCGGGCTGGGTGCTCGGCGCGGTCATCGCCGCCCTCTTCCTCATGCGCGTTTTCGACCGGCCGCGCAAGATGCCGCGCGCGCTCGTCGCGGGTTGCGGACTGCTTGCGGTATCGTCGATCGCTTACGGCCATCACGCGCCGTTTCAGCGGATGATCGAACACTACTCGTGGTGGCTTTGTCAGGGCTCCGGGCTTTAGATTCATCACCCGCCCGGTGAAGGCGCGCGCAGAGGCGATCCCAAGTATGATCGTCGCTTTGAAAGTCACGCTCTTCTTTCGCGCGCGCCCCCAAGAGGCGCGCGTTCACGTTTCCGGAACCCGAGCATGGACCGCTTTCTCGCAATGAAAGTCTTCGCGCGGGTCGTCGAGGCGGGCAGTTTCTCGAAAGCCGCCGACGCCCTGCGCCTGCCTCCCGCAAGCGTCTCACGCACGCTTCAGGCACTCGAAGCGCATCTCGGCGCACGCCTCATCAATCGCACGACGCGCAGCATCAGCATCACCGAGGACGGCGAAGCCTATTACGAGCGCTGCGTGCGCGTGCTGGGCGAAGTGGACGACATGGAAGCGTCGCTCTCGCATTCGAAGCTCAGTCCTAAGGGCAACGTCAAAGTGAGCCTGCCGCAGGTGATGGCGAAGAACACGATCATTCCCGCGCTGCCGGATTTTTTCGCGGCGTATCCGGATATCGGCGTCGAGCTGCTGCTCACGGACCGGCAAGTGGATCTCGTCGAGGAAGCGGTCGATTGCGTCGTGCGCGTGGGCGCGGTCGGCGACGTCGGGCTCGTCGCGAAACGCATCGGCGCCTATAAGCAGATCACGTGCGCGTCGCCGGGATATATCGAGAAGCACGGCGAGCCGGCGTCGCTCGACGATCTCGACCAGCACCTCGCCGTCGGCTATGTGCTCAACAACTCGGGGCGCGTGCGCAACTGGGAATTCGTCGTCGATGGCGAAACGCGCATCGTCCCGATGAAGCACAAGATTGCCGTGAACGACGGCGATTCGTATATCGCCGCGGGCGTGACGGGGCTCGGCCTGATTCAGAGTTCGAGCTATACGCTCGATCCGCTCATCAGAAGCGGCGCGCTCAGGGAAGTGCTGAGCGCGTATCCGTCGTATCCGCGTGTGGTGTCGGTGCTCTATGCGGCCAATCGGCATCAGCCGCGCCGCGTGCGCGTGTTCATTGACTGGGTTGCGGAGCTGTATGGGCGGCTGCCGTCGTTTCAGGTCAACGGCTCGCCGAACTGAGCGATGCCTCGCGCGCAAAAGGCATCGCGCGCCAGTCGTAGTCGCGATACGCGCGTTCGATAGCGTCCAGGTCCGCGGGCCGCGCGCTCGCATGAATGCCTTGCAGATGCGGCAACGCGAATTCGACCGCGACGCAGTTCGTGTAATCGCGCGCGCGCATGAAGGCGGGAATCGTCGTGAAGAACGCGGTCGTCGGAACTTCGAAGCCGGCCGCGATGTGCAGCGCCGCCGTGTCCGCCGTGACCAGATAGCGCGCATGCCCGACCCACGCGAGAAAATCGTCCGTGTCGATGCAAAGCGGCGCAATGTCGCGATAGCGCGGATGATCCACCGCGCCGAAGCCGAGCACCGGCATGCCGGTTTCGTCCGCGAAGCGCGCGACGATACGCGCGCGCATCGACGCGGGAATGCTGCGCACCGGCGTGCTCGCGTCCGGGCAGAACAGCGCGTATGGCTCGCGCTCGATGGCGGCGAGCGGCACATCGGCGAGCCATCGATTGCGCTTGTCGCCGGCGGCGATGCTGTCGGGCGCGATGCCCATCGCCCAGAGGAAGAAGTCGATCATCGGCATCGAAGCGAAACGCGGCCAGAAAAGCTGATTGCCGATGTCGATCTTCGGTTCATCGGCAGGCAGGCTGGCGAGCGGCACGGGTAAATCGATCAGATCGGCAAAGCGCGGCGCGGCGAGCGCGTAGAGACGCTGCACGTGGCGTGGCGCGCGGGCCGGTCGATAAATCGTAAACCGAAGATGCGGATGAAGGCGTTTCACCGCCGATAGCGCCGAAAGCCCGATGATCGAATCGCCGAGCGTGACGCCGAACGCGTTGACGAGATGCACGCGGCTCGCTTGCGCGTAGTCAGCGTCGAAGGGGGCGCGGCCCGCGTTCAGGATATCGGCGGGCAAGGCGGAAAAACCGGAGGCATCGGCGTGCACGACTTCGAGATCGTACGGTGCGACGATCTCGCCGCCCGGCGACAACAGCGAGCCCGCGTGTGTCAGCGCATGAACATCGTCGAGCGTCGTCATGCGTCGACCGTCCGCGTCAGCCCGCCGCGCCGCGCTCGCGCGCCGTCTGTACGGCCGCGACGCTCTGCAGGACGGGCAGCGTCGCCGTCTGATATTCCGGCACCCAGCGGCGCAGGTCGCGGCGCACTTCTTCGTCGGAAAGCACGCGATGCTGCATGAGCCAGGGCAGCAACTCGTCGATGAAATCGTTCGGCACGCCCCGCGCCTGCGCGATGCGCAGTTTCGGATGCGGCGTGCGCGTGGTGGTTTCGTCGTCGGCGAGCAGTTCCTCGTAGAGCTTCTCGCCGGGGCGCAGGCCCGTGAAGACGATGCGGATCTGCTCTTCCGAAAAGCCGTAGAGACGAATCAGGTCGCGCGCGAGATCGACGATCTTCACGGGCTGGCCCATGTCGAGGATAAAAATTTCGCCGCCGCGCCCCATGCTCGACGCCTGCAACACGAGCTGCGCGGCTTCCGGAATCGTCATGAAGAAGCGCGTGATTTCCGGATGCGTGACGGTCACCGGCCCGCCTTTCGAAATCTGCTGCTGGAACTTCGGGATCACGCTGCCCGCGCTGCCGAGCACGTTGCCGAAGCGCACCGTCTCGAACTGCGTGTGCGGCGCGGATTGCTGCAACGCCTGGCACGACATTTCGGCGAGACGCTTGGAGGCGCCCATCACGTTGGTCGGGTTGACGGCCTTGTCCGTGGAAATCAGGACGAAATGGCGCACGTCGTGGCGTATCGCCGCGCGCGCGACGCGCAGCGTGCCGAGCACGTTGTTTCGCACCGCCTGCCATGCATTCTGCTCTTCCATCAGCGGGACGTGCTTGTAGGCGGCTGCATGGAAGACGATGTGCGGCGTGAAGCGTCCCATCGTCTGATCGAGCAGCAGCGAGTCCTTCGCATCGCCGACGACCGGAATCACCGAGCACTCCGGAAACCGCTCGTGCAGTTCCTCGATCAGGCGATACATCGCGTACTCGGAAAGGTCGTAGGCGACCAGTTGCGCCGGCGAGAAACGCAGAATCTGACGGCACAGTTCCGAGCCGATCGAGCCGCCCGCGCCCGTCACCATCACGACGCGCCCGTACAGCAGTTGCTCGACGTGCGGCATGTCGATCTTCACCGGCTCGCGGCCGAGCAGGTCTTCCAAGTCGATCTGCCGCACGCGCGACAGGAAATTCTGGCCTTGCGTGAGCGGCGTGAGCGCGGGCAGCACCATTACCTTCACGCCGGCGCGCACGCACAACGTGGCAACGCGCCGCTGCTCCTCGACCGACGCCGACGGAATCGCGATGATCACGTAGTCGACCTTCAACTGTTCGGCAACGCGCGACAGATCGCCGAACGAGCCGAGCACCTTGTGTCCGAGCACTTCGCGGCCCTGCTTGCCGGGATCGTCGTCGAGCAGGCCGACGAGGCGCCATTCGCTCGAACGCGCCAGCTCGCGCACGAGCATCGCGCCCGCCGTGCCCGCGCCGAGCACGATTACCGGCTTGCCCTGTCCGACGAGGCCGCCGTACAGGTAGAACTCCTTGCTCGCGCGATAGAGTGCGCGCGCGCCGCCCATCGCCAGGAAGAGCAGGAGCGGAGAAACGATGAGCACCGAGCGGGGAATGATCGGCGTCGGCTGCGACATCACGGCGCCCACCATCACGATGAGCGCGCCCACGACGATGGATTTCGAAATGCGCATGAGGTCGGGCAGGCTCGCGAACACCCACATGCCGCGATACAGCCCGAAGACGCGGAAGACGACGGCGTAGACCGGTACGACCCAGATGAGCGCCGCGAGCGCGCCATGACGGAAGTCATGCGGCACGGCGCCGTTGAAGCGCAGCAGATAAGCGATGAGCCAGGATCCGACGACGGCTACGAGATCGAAGCCGAACGCGCCCGCCGATAGCCATGTAGCTTTTATTCGATTCATCAGCATGGACCCTCAAGATTGGTCGGAATGGCGCGTCGCATGACGCCGCCAACGCGCGTCGACCACCGCGCCCGCTGCCACAACCACGACTGCCCAGCCCGCAACTGCCGCCCACTGCCCCGCGAGAGAAAATCGCAGCGCCCCATTCGCGAGCATTATGCCCGCCAGCATGAACAGATACCACGTGAGCGCGGTGCGCGCGTGCCCCATTCCAAGGCGCACCATGCGCTGATAGTAATGCTCGCGGTGGGCCTGCCAGAATTTTTCGCCGCGCGCGAGGCGGCGCAACAAGGTGACCGTGGCATCCGCGATGAAAGGCGAAAACACGAGCGCCGGAAACCAGACCGGCCACGCGCCCCGTTGCCAGCCCCAATAGCCGAGCGCGCCCGCGAGAAACCCCAAGGGGATAGACCCGGCATCGCCGAGAAAAATCCGGGCCGGATGGAAATTGAGGGTCAGAAATCCGGCCGCCGCGCCCGCGATAGCCAGGCTCGCGAAGCCGAGATCGGCTTGCGGCGCGGGTCCGGCGAGTGCCGCGAGCGCGTAACCGCCGAAGCCGAATAGCGCCATGCCGCCGGCGAGCCCGTCCGAACCGTCCATGAAGTTGTACAGATTGACGAGCCACAGCATCAGAAAGCCGACCAGCGCGAGCGCCCACCACGGCAGGTGCGCCGGATGCACGACGATGACGAGCGCCACCGCGACGATATGCGCCGCGAAGCGCACGCGCGCGGGCAGGCCGCGGCGATCATCGATTTGCGATACGGCAGCGAGGAAGACGGCGCACGCTGCGACGAGCCACATCGACGGTGCCGCGACCAGAAGTGCGATCACCGCGACCGGCACGATGCCCCATCCGCCGACGCGCGGCGTGGGCCGTTCGTGCAGCGAGCGATCGTTGGGAATATCGGTGGCGAGACGCCACGCGAGGCCGGTGTGGATGAGCGTACGGAGAATCAGCACGCACGCGGCGAGCGCCAGTACCGCAACGGACACCGCGGCCAGCAGCGGCGAAGCTTCAAAATACGAATGCAGCATGCAATGTTATGAGTTGTCGAAAACGAGGCCTGGTCGTCCCGGCAGTTCTTCGCTCGGGAAAAACCCGAAAGCATACGCGAACGCTCGCCGCATTTAGTTTAAATATCTGACGAACAAGGAAAAATCGCGCTGACTGAAGCTGTCAGGAATCTTGCAATGCCGGTGTGGAAGCAGCGCGTATTTTAACGTTCGCGACCGGCGGTTTCGACCGGCGCGAAGCGTTCATTGCCCGCGCGTCGAGCGAAACCACGCGGCCGTGGCGGCCAGACCTTCATCGAGAGATTGCGGCGCCTGCCAGCCGAGCGCGTCGCGGATACGGTGCGAATCGACCCGCAGGCTGCCAGTCAGCCGGTCGATCTGCGCGGTCTTTCCGGCAACGCGAGCGAGGCCGCGCAGCAGTCCGGCCGGAACCGGCACGAGCCGCGCGGGCCTGCCGAGATGCGCGCCGAGCTTGCGCGCGAGTTCGGCGACGCTCGGATCGTAGCCGTCGGTGACATGGAACAGGCGTCCCGCGGCGGCGGGATTGAGCGCGCATTCGATCGTCGCGCTCGCCAGATTGTCGACGGAGACGAGACTGCGACGCGCATCGATTGCACCGAGCGGCAACGGCATGCCGCGCGCGATGGCGCGCATCATCGCCAGAAAATTGGCGCGCACGCCGGGACCGTAGACGAGGGGCGGCCGCACGATCGCGATCTCGAGCCCCGTGCGGCTGCCGAATTCGAGCAGTTTCACTTCGGCTTCGGCTTTCGAGACGCCGTAGGCATCGGGCGGATTGCGCGCGTCGTCTTCGGTGAACGGGCGGCCCGGGTCGCTTTCGCCGAGCGCCTTGATGCTGCTCATCAGGACGAAGCGCGTGACGCCAGCGCGGCGCGCGGCTTCGGCGGCGGCGAGCGTGCCGTCGACGTTGATCGCGCGGTACGCGTTCAGCAGCGCCTCGGAGGTATTTTGCGCGGCGGCGTCGGTCATCACATGGACGCGCGCGGCGAGATGGATCACCGCGTCGCAGCCTACAAATGCGTCGGGCGTGATCGAGTCGAGGCCGTCTATATGCAGTACATCGACGCCCGGTTCGCACTGCGCGTCATGCCGCACGAGCCCGGTCGCGCCGATGCCGCGCGCGAGCAGCGCCCGGCTCACCGCGCGGCCGACGAAGCCGTTGGCGCCGGTGATCGCGATGCGTCGGCCGGTTTCGCTCATAGCCATCTCCAGCCGAAGCGGTTGAAGAACCGGTACGCCGACGTGACGAAGAGCTTGATATGCACCGAGCCCTTCTTCGCCGCGCCGCCGCCGTGATGCAGGATGCGCACCGACGGCACATACGCAATGCGCGCGACCCGGCGCGTGCGCAGGCTCAGATCGTAGTCTTCGAAATACAGGAAATAGCGCGGATCGAAGCCGCCGAGCGACTTGAGCACGTCGCTTCTGAAGAGCATGAAACAGCCGCTCACGATCGGCGGGTCCCACACGATGTTGTTCTCGCCGATGACGTCGCGCATCTCGTAGCGCGCGAGGCGGCGCGCGAACGGTTTGCGCAGCGCGGACGGCAGAAAGCCGCGCACGAAGAGATCGAGCACCGTCGGATAGCGGCGGCAGAGAAACTGCTGACGGCCGTCGTCTCCGCCGATCCACGGCGCGAGCAGCCCCGTTTCCGGCGAGTCGCGCAGAAACGCGAGCGCGCGGCGCAGGCCGTCCGCGTTGAGCTCGACATCCGGATTCAGGATCAGGTGATAGCGGCTGTCAGCGCGCGCGATCGCGAGATTGTGTCCGCGCCCGTAGCCGACGTTGCCGTGCCCTTTCAGCACCACGGTATCGAATTCGGCGTCCGAGGGCGCCGGCAGGTCGGCGAGTTCGCCGGGATTACCGTTGTCGATCAGATACAGGCACGGGCGCCCGGCGACGTCGTGCAATTGCGCGAGCGCGGTTTCGAGCGTTTCGACGGTGCGCGCCAGCAGCGCGGCATCCGGCCGGTAGACGACGATGGAAATGCTGAGGGTGATGGCGGGATCGGACTGAGGCGCCGATCGGTTCTGCGGGGCGTTCGCGTTCATCGGACAAGGGGGGTGTCCGCGCCACGAAAGGAAAACGGACCGCATCGACGAGTGGAAGACGTCAGATTGTCCTCAATGTCGATGTTTTCGGCAACCGCGCGAGGTGGCGCAAAGCGCGACGCGACGAACCGTTCTTGTTAAAGATTGTGCTAGATTGCGCCAGCAAGCGGAGGATTCTGTCGCGCCCGTCCCTGGTTGGGACCGGGCGCGCTGTGGGCTTAACCGATCACCCGACGCGAATTGTATGAACAAGCCCATTGTCGTGGATCTCGACGGTACGCTGATCCACTCCGACATTCTCGTCGAGAGCGGATTCGCCTTTCTGAGATCGTTTCCGCAAAAGTTCTACAAGCCGCTGCAATGGCTCTCGAGCGGCGGCAAGCCCGGACTGAAGTCGCGGCTTGCCGAGCACGTGAGCATCGACGTCACGACCCTGCCGTACAACACGCAAGTCGTGAACTGGCTGCGCGAGATGCGCGCCACGGGCCGGACGATCGCGCTCGCCACGGCGAGTCATGAGACGTTTGCGCAGCGGATCGCGGAGCACCTCGGCATCTTCGATCGCGTGTTCGCCACCGACGAGCACGTCAATCTTTCTTCGCATCGCAAGCGCGACCGGCTCGTCGAAGAGTACGGCGAGAAGGGTTTCGACTACGTCGGCAATTCGCACGACGACATCGTCGTCTGGGCCGCCGCCGATCGCGCATACGTGGTCAATCCGCATGCGGGCGTCGTTCGGGCGGCGTCGAAGCACGACAACATCGAACAGGTCTTCGAGAGCCGCGAGCCGAAGCTCAAGGTCTGGGCGAAATCGCTGCGCCTGCATCAGTGGTTGAAGAACGTGCTGGTTTTCGTGCCGCAGTGATTGACGCCTAGTTCCACGCCCCACAAGACTGCCGTGGTGACGAGGCCCATCGTCACGTAGAGCGTGAACGCGGCCGCGTCATGGCGCGCGTTCTCCGCCTTGAAGCGGAAGATCCATTTCTTGTCGAGCACGTATTTCACGACCAGTCCGACGCCAGTGCCCATGAACACCGCTAATAGGATGTGCCACGAGCCGGTGCAGAGACGCGTAGTGAGGTCCTTCGCGCCGATGTTGGCGGCGGTGGCGATGGCGGCGAAGAAGGTGCAGAGCGGTGCGGGGTGCACGGGTCTACGACCCCGACGATGATGCGATGTCTTCCCGTCGGGAGGCAAAGAGCCGTTCGCCTCGTCCCAGCAGGAGCCCCGCAAAACTCCAGAACGCCAGCGCGGTGGTCTGCCACATGAAGTCGTCGGTGCTGTTCTTCGCAAGCATGCCGACGACCAGCGCCACGCCTGCCGCGCAAATATACGGCGTGGCATGACGCAGCCGGCAGAATCGCACGACGAGCGCGATCAGGAGCGACATTTCCAGCACGACGCCGATCAGTCCGGATTCAAGCCATGTGTTCAGGAACAAGTTATGGGCATGCGTTAAGGCTTGCGGTTCCCTAGACAGAAACTGCGTCGGAATATCGCTTTTATAGACGCGTCCGGGAAGCGGCTTTCCAAATCCGACGCCCGTCCAAAAATGCGTCTCTCCCGCTTTCAGATAAAAGTGCCACATTCGCGGACGCGTGTCGGCGGAGACGGACGCCACGATGCCACCGAGAAACTCGGGCAACTGCACCTTTTCTTGGCCGAGACTCACGACCTCTTCCGACGCGGGAACAGGGCGTACATTGCGCATTCGCGCGCTGTACTCCAATGTTCCGACCGCAGCGACGCCCGTCAGCACGACCACGATCGTCGCCAGAAAGAGATGCTTTCGATACATAGGGAACAGCGCGACGAGGATAGCGAGACCGGCTGCAGGCCAAAAGAAGCGGTTGAGCGTTGCAAGCCCCACGAAGAAGCACAGCAGCAGGCCTGTGACTCCGATGATTCGCCATCGTCCTTGCATCGTCAAACCGGTGAACAAGGACATGGCGAAGACGACGAGCGTGCTCGTGTGACCGACGCGATTGTAATAGTGCAACAAAAATGTATCCGCAGTGGGCGGCTGCAGTTGCCCCCAGTGGACGATGCTCGTTACCGCAAGCAGCACGCATGCGACCCAGCTGATCAGAACAAGACGCTCCGGTCGCTCCGATTGGATTCCGACTAGCCAGAACGCAATGAATGTAACCAGGGGATAAGCCACTTCATCCAGCCAGGCATGCATGCTCTCCGCCGGAAACGGCGACCACGCCACGGACGCGAGCGACCATGCCCCCCACAGAAGAATGGGAACGATGAGCGGCCATCGCGAAACCGAAGGCTGTGTCTCCGAACATGCGGCAGCAATCACACCCACGCCAACCAGGCCGAGCAGGATATTTTCAATGGCCGTCATGTGGGCGTACATCACTACAAACATGAGTAAAGGACACGCAATCCAAAGTACGCGTTCCACGCGCAGGCCCACTCTCGTCATCACACTCCCGCTGATTCGTCCGTTATCCATTCCGACGCCACTGGCAGGACCCGGGTCGCAAACGCGACCTTTTTTGGTTCCGGCCTACAACGTATTGGGGCACTTCGCGGTGCCACGACTATTTGAAAAATCCGATCGGGCGTTGCCGCGATAGCAAAACCGACATTTTAACGCTCGCATATCACTGCGGCGCCGGCTCTCCGGAACGTCGTTCGCGGCCGTGCTCTGGCAAACTCGCTATAAGTGGTTCGGCATGCGTCGTCGATCACTCGTGCTTCCATCGAAGAAATTGGCCTTGCTGTCAGGCAAAGTGCACCCGTTCCAATCGATCATCCCCTACCGTCGATGGGGAAGAGATCGCCATCGAGGCACATTCGCAGCGCTTGACAGTCGCATACAACGTCACGGACAGAACAAGCTTGGCGAGAAGGTCGCGACGGACGTCGTACGCATCGTCGAAAGGAAGAAGACCGTCCTTTTTATGCAGTGCTTCTGGAAGGGCATCATGCTGAATCCCGCGATGTACCGCGATTCTTCTTCATGCACGCTTCCCTCTAGGAGAAGGTGCAGAACAACTAGCGCTCGTAGAGCCGGTACTTGATGACGTAATCGATCGCATGACCGATGCATGCGCCGAGGGAACGCGCCTCGGGTGACTTGAGAAGGTAGTCCATGGTGAATTTCACAAGCGAGGAATGTGCAGAGCAATACTATTTTCACTTTATCGGGGGCCGGGATAGCTATTTAACATTTCGGCGCCCCTTCCGGGTCTCTGAATCGAACGCGCCTCACGTCGCGCGCGATGCCTCGAACTAAAGTGAAAGGTATTCGATGTCGAAACGGAAGTGTCGCGTCCAAGCGCTGCCTTAATGGCCAAAACCACACCGTGTCAGCTAAGAGACGAGATCATTAAAGTTGCGCCACTGTGCGCCCGCATACGCGTCAGCGGCCCGTGCGGCAGTCGAGCGCATTTACCAAGTTAAGGCGCCGGTTAAAAACAGCGCAATTACTGTATGGTGAAGCAGCCGTTTAGCGACACGAAAAGCCGCTCGACTTTTCGTTTCGAGAAACGATTAAGTACATTAAAATATAATCCAACCGGCCAGCACAAACCTCCTAAGTGACTCAATTCAATTATTTCGCGATTCGAACGCTCCCAAGCCAACCAGAATACTTTCTCGCTCTTTTTACGCTCTGCGACAATACCGATACAAGTCGCTTCAATGTTATCACGCATCCTCGACAGAAAATCTATTGCTTCGCCCACATCCCACTCGCCTCTTCATGGCTCAGCTGCCAAGTGCCACAACAACTCATGCGACAACTCTTACTTATTCAGAAAACAACAGTGCCTAGACTTTGCGAGGCTACCAACAAATCGGCCTACCCACGTTCGGCAACTCATTTATTGCCCGAATCCAAGTCGCAAGATCCAGTGAACTGAGTGTTCTGGAAATTGAGTTTCGCTGGACTCGTAGGTCATTTGCCGCGCGAACACAAATCGACACAACGGCGGGTTGAGGACATCTTCGAGCGGACATTCAGGCCGAAGCGGTACTCCTTGCTTCGACGGCCGATGCAAGCCACACAAACTAAAACCAGGATCCAGCACGAGATGATATGAACCACTGCCACGACGCTAACTGCCAGGTTGCGCGCATCCCTGTTCGATAATCCTCCTATGAGTCTTGATCGAACAACACCATTCTTTCACAAGAGCGTCATTCGCGACCTATAGCCACGAGAGTACATCGTCTGCAGGAGAACAGAGTCATAGTTTGAACACCGATTAAAGGCAACGATCGGAGAATCCGAATAAGACGTTGATGAACCGTTTTACTGGTTCAAGAGATGCCTAACGACCTCGGCAACTATAAGCAACGATGATCTGCTCTGATGTACTGAGGACCCTGAATATTCACTAGCGTGCTGTGGAGGCGAGAAAGCGCAAGGCCCGGACGGCCTTTGGCTGCGAATGACCGGCCATGAATCAGTCCATGCGTCAATTCCGAACATGCATCGAAATTGCGTGCCAGGACGTGGATCAGCACCATCACTTTCCGAGACGAAAAATCGGTCTCCATCTGCGCTAAATCGTCGCGCAAACTCGTTTGCAATGAGTCGATCAGTAGCAGCGCTTCGTAGGTTTTCATCAAAAATTCACGCGCACGCCCTCGACACGCGCCCGATCAAACGCAACCGGATCCATCCCGCGGCCGTTCACGGAAGCTCGAGTTCAGTCAAATTACAATGCTATCAAACTCGACGACAAGACGGTAACTACGGAGGCACTGCTTCGTTTTTGCGCTTTACTCAAGCTAGAGGTTGATCGGCGCGGTGATTTAGTCCCGTATCGCTCATCGGATCGCACGGAAGACGCTTAGCGGTCCGACGACGCGGCGCCCGAGTTTTGGTCGGTTTAGTTGGTTGGAGCCATCCAAACCCGCTCCGCCACACGTCGAATAGGACGTGCGCGGCGCGCCATGCGACGTGAAGCATAATGGTGAAAATCAATCGCAACGCCTTTCGTGACGCCGGCCTGGAACTTGTGTTGGGCACGGGCCGCTTCGTCGCCCCCGCCGGCTCGCCGTTAAACAAATGATGGCAGTCTGCGAATAATCGAAGGTAAGCATGCTTTCATCAACACGGGCACGACGGCGGCGATTTCCCGACGTGTCCGTGTTGAAGGCCGCCGCGGCGATTTCCCGACGTGTCCGTGTTGAAGGCCGCCGCGCCGCTGACCCACGTCGAAGCGCTGGTGCTGACGACCTTGCCCGAGAGCCTGATCGTTCTCGGTGGTGGATATATCGGGCTCGAAATGGCGCAAGCATTCGGTGAGCTCGGCAGCAAGGTCACACTGATACAGGACGCGCCACGCGTGGCGATGCGTGAAGAGGAGGACGTCACCGAGGCAATAGAAACAGCGCTGAAAGAGGAAGGCATCGATGTCAGAACCGGCGTGAGGCCCGCCCGCGTGACGGGCAAGTCGGGTGAGTCAGTGACACTTGTATCGCAGAACGGCAGCATGGAGAGCGGTAGACCTTCTGGTCGCGGCAGGCCGCACCCCTGTCACATCCGGTACCGGCCTCGAGGCCGCCGGCGTGGAAATGGACGCGCGCGGCTGCATCAAAACGGATGAACGTCTGCGGACCCCCAGCAGGGCGCACATGGACGATCGGCGAGGTGGCAGGGACACCGATGTTCACGCATGCATCGTTTGACGACTACTGCGTTCTGCGCTCGCAACTCGTTGGGGGAATTGCGAAAACCACGCGCGGCAGAATCATCCCGTATGCGCTATTTATCGAGCCGGAACTCGGTCGTATCGGTTTGAGCGAAGTCGACGCGAAGGCGCGCGGCATCCCGGTGCGTATTGCGAAGCTGCCGATGGCGGCGGTGCCACGGGCGCGGACGAACGGCGCGACCAAGGGCTTTATGAAGATCCTGATCGACGCGCAGTCAAACGCTATCCTTGGCTTCGCGATGCTGGGCGCCAATGCCGGCGACGTAGTCGCCACGGTGCATATGGCGATGCTTGGGAGATTGCCTTATACAGCGGTGCGCGATGCGATCATTGCGCATCCGTTGATCTCCGAAGGGCTGAATATCCTGCTTGCGAAGGTGCCGGAGCGTACCCTCAATGCGCAGCGGTGAAAAAGACTGCCAGCTGTGGGGAACAAGTCGCGGTGCTGGACCCGGAGCACTGGCGACTGTCCCATGCTTCTCGACAAACCACAGCCGTACGTCGCTCCGTTACAAGGCAATTGACTTCCACTCTTGGAATTACGTCTTGATCGTTTTACCCCTTAGCTCGTGTTTTCCGTTACGGTAGCCAGTTTTCGAACACGCCTGATCAGCGCTTCCTGCTGCGCCTTGCACACAGCATCCGCCACGAGCGTATCCGCGGAGCGGTCCGGACGACGAGCCTCTAACGGCTTCTTCGGCATGCATCATGCGGTGCCTCGCTTGTCGGAATTTCGTTCCCGCTGCAATCATCCGATAGCAGCCCTACGGTAATACGCCAGTTTCCTTTAAGTCAAACTCGTCTTCGCGCCCGGGCTTCAAGTGCGGCCTGCGGGTCTTGTCCAACTCGGGGGCCCCTACGCGATGCTTTGCGGCTGCTCACCAGAACGACCTTGCCGTGCTCGCTTTTCGACATCAAGGCTAAAGAGTGTTCAGGCGAGCTCGACGATCCCACGTTCGCGTAGTCCATTTCGTCTAATGTTCTTTACGTGCTCGTGGATACCGCTCAACAGCTTGGGCGAGATCGCGAAATTGCCGCACGATGGATTCGAGCCCACCCGGCCGCGGACGTCGAAGAGAAAGTGCTGCAGGTGTAGCGCGAGTTCTGGTTGAAGCGCTGACACGCTAGATCAACTTGCCGGGGTTCAAGATGCCGTTCGGGTCGAGCGCGCGTTTGATCGCGGTCATGGCCGCGATCTCCTCGGGCGAACGCGAGAGCGGCAGGAACTCGCGCTTGAGCAACCCGATGCCATGCTCCGCCGAGACCGATCCGCGATACGGCACGACCATGTCGTAGACGAACGCGTAGACCTCATGATGCAGCACGCCCGGCACCGAATGTCCGTCCACGGTCACGTGCAGGTTCGAATCGCCAATATGGCCGAAGTAGTACGAGCGGTTCGACGGCCAGCGCGCATCGAGCGCGGCGCGGCATTCGTCCACGAATTGGCCGATTGAGCCGACCGGCAAGCTGACGTCGAAATTGATCGGATCGAGCCGTGCCGGAAATTCCGCAGTGCACTCGCGAACTTGCCACAGCGCACGCGCATCCGCCACCGATTGCGCGACGATCGCATCGCGCACCGCGCCGGCGTCCAAGGCCTC
The DNA here is from genome assembly GCF_023631365.1 of Caballeronia sp. INML2. Classification (NCBI taxonomy): domain Bacteria; kingdom Pseudomonadati; phylum Pseudomonadota; class Betaproteobacteria; order Burkholderiales; family Burkholderiaceae; genus Caballeronia; species Caballeronia sp. INML2. The sequence continues at coordinate 37,733 of NZ_JALQDH010000024.1, forward strand.
GGCGAGCGCGGCAGCGAAGCGCTCGCCGTCGCGGTCGGCATCGAAGCCCGCGTGTTCGATCAGCGCGTAAAGCGAATGCGCCGCGGCAAACGGCGAGCGCGCCGAGGGTGTGAGCGAAACGCCGAAGTCGAAGAAGTCCGGCCACATGATTTCGAACGCGCCGATATCGTTGCCGAAGCGTGCCGAGAGCGCACGCAACAGCGCGACGACCTGATCGTAGCCATCGAGCGCGACGAGTGCCGTGTGACGCCCCGCGCGCGGCGGATGCAGCCGCAACACTGCGCGCGTGATAACGCCGAGCGTGCCCTCCGAGCCGACGAAAAGCTGTTTCAGGTCATAGCCCGTGTTGTTCTTGATCATCTTGTTCATCGAACTGAGCACGGCGCCGTTCGCGAGCACGGCTTCGAGGCCGAGCACCTGTTCGCGCGCGGTGCCCGACTGGATGACACGATTGCCGCCCGCGTTTGTCGCGAGGTTGCCGCCGATCTGACACGAGCCGCGCGCGCCGAGGTCGAGTCCGAGTTCGAAGCCCTCCGCCGCCGCGGCTTCCTGCGCGCTCTGCAAGGTGGTGCCGGCGAGCACGGTCATCGTCGCCGATGCCGCGTCGATTTCCTCGATTCCAACGAGCCGTTCGAGCGAAATCGCGATGTCAGCCGCACGCGCGATTGCGCCGCCCGCGAGCCCCGTCATGCCGCCTTGCGGCACGACGCTCTGGCGCGCTTCGTTGCAGATCGCGAGCGCGCGCGACACCTCTTCGGTCGAGCGCGGCAGCACGAGCGCCGCGGGTCGCGCGGGCGCGTGGCCGGTCCAGTCGGTCATCGAGCGTTGCCCGATGGCTTCGCCCACGCGCACGCGGTCGTTGCCCAGGGCCTCGCGCAACGCGGTGATGGTGGCGTCGAGCGGCGCGCTCATGCGGCTGTGCCCTGCTGCTCAGCTGCGCGTTTCTTGCGATAGCCCATTGAATCGTTGATGCGCCCGAGGATGTAATCGCCTGCCGCTACCGGCGCATGACGCACCTCGCTCGCCGGTGTGCCAAGCTCGGCCGGATCGACGATGGCGCCGTAGGTCGGATCGTAGAAAGTCGCGATCGAGTAGCGCTGCTGGCCCGACGCATTGATCACGCGATGCAACGTCGAGCGGAACCGGTCGTTGGTCCAGCGCGCGAGCAGATCGCCGACATTGACGACGAAGCTGCCCGGAATTGGCGGCGCGTCGATCCAGGTGTCGTTCGCGATTTCACGCACTTGCAGACCGCCCACCTGGTCCTGCCAAAGCAGCGTGATGCAGCCGTAGTCCGTATGAGGCGCGACGCCGAATTGATCCTCGTCGGATTGGCGCGGCTGCGGTGGGTAATAGACCATTTGCGTGCGCTGCATGCGCTTCGTGTAGCGCGAGGCGAAAAAATGCTCGTCGATGTCGAGACTTGACGCCACAGCCCGCAGCAGATGACTGCCGCACTCGCCGATCGCCTCGTAATACCCATAGAGCGCCGGCCTCAGCTCGGGCATGAAGTCAGGCCAGTTGTTCGGGCCGCGCAGCGCCTGGCCCGCGAGCACGTCGGGATCGTCCTCGGGCAGTTCGAGGCCGATGCTGTAGAACTCCTTATAGTCAGGGCGCTTTGCCTGATACATGGTTGCGTCACCGAGCGAATTGAAGCCGCGATGCCGTTGATTCACCGCTGCGCGCCGCTTCGTTTCGACGGGAAACGCAAAGAACTTGCGCGCGGCGGCTTCGGCTGCGTCGATCACATCCTGCGGCACACCATGATTAACGATGTAGAAGAAGCCGATGGTCGTGCAGGCTTCGCGAATTTCGTGGCCCACGCGCACGAGAGCGGCAGCGTCGCCTTCGCGCACGCCGCTGAAATCGATGAGGGGAATTCGGGTGACTGACGGCATCGGCTGGCTCCTGGAGCGGCGTGGCGAGGGGGGTGTTCGGCTCGCCGTCACGCGAAAAGACTCGCGCACGGCATCACGCATCTCCGGTTGTATATACCGCCAATTCCAACGCCGCAAGTTGCAACGCAGCGAATCGGACCGCGACTTGCTGGCACGCTCATGCGCCTAGGAATCTGCAAAGAATTTCTTTTTGGTCATCGAAATTTCGCGGTATATACTGCCTCGCATACCGCGCTGACCAATGGCTGCCGCACGCGCGACGACCGCTTTGCTACCTGGAGACTCTAATGAATATCCTTGCAGGCTGGAGAAGTCGAGTGCTGATGTTGACCCTGTGCGCCGCGAGCGTGTGCGCGCATGCCGAAGATCAGCTCGCGAAGGTGAAGAAGGCGGGCGAACTCGTGGTCGGCACGGAGATGCAGTTCGCGCCGTTCGACTTTCTCGAAAACGGCCAGCAAGCAGGTTTCAACAAGGATCTTTTCGCGGAGATCGGCAAGGAGATCGGCGTGAAGGTGCGCTTCATCGACTTGCCCTGGCCGAGCGTGCTGCCCGGTCTTGAAGCGGGCAAGTTCGACATGGTCGGCGGCCCGATCACGGTGACGAAAGCGCGTATGGAACGCTATACGTACACGCTGCCCGTCGCCGATGCCACCGACGCCTTCCTCAAGCGTGCCAACGATTCGAACCTCAAGCAATCGTCCGATGTCGCGGGCAAGACCGTCGGCGCGGGTAAGGGTTCGGCGCAGCTCGATCAGTTGAAGGTCTACGCGGCCACGCTGCCGAAGCCGCCGGAAATCCGCGAATACGTTGATAACAATCAGGCCTACGCGGACCTCGCGGCGGGCCGGATTGTCGCAGTGGCAAATTCGATGACCAACATCGCGTACGTCGCAAAGCAGCGACCGGAGACGTTCGCGGTCGTCCAGCCGCCGTTCGGCGCGAAGGTGTACTTCGCGTATTGCCTGCGCAAGGACGCGGACAGCAAGCCGCTGGCCGACGCGTTCAACAACGCGCTCCTTAAGCTCGACAAGGACGGACGCCTCGCCACGCTGCAGAAGAAGTGGTTCGGCGTCGCGATGCAGGTCCCGCCGACGCTGCCCACGCCGAACTACTGAGTCAGCGCATCACGCGTCCGAACACGGAGGCCCCATGTTCAGCATGACTGTTTTCGTGCAAGGCATCCCGCTGCTGTTGCAGGCGGCGGTCGCGACCATCGGCATTTCGCTCGCCGGACTCGTGATCGGATTTTTCGTGGCGATCGGCGTGTGCTCGGCGCGGCTCTCGCCGAGCCGGGCCTGGCGCGCGGCGGGCGGCGCGTACGTATTCTTCTTTCGCGGCGTGCCGATGCTCGTGCAGTTGCTGCTCGTCTACTACCTGCTGCCGTTCGCCGGCATCAACGTGCCGCCGCTCGTCGCCGCAATCAGCACGGTGTCGCTGTGTTCGGCGTCGTACATTGCGGAGATTTTACGCGGCGGCTTTCTCAGCATTCCGCCGGGCCAGATCGAAGCCGCGCGCATGCTCGGCCTGCCGCCGCTTGACACGCTGCGCCGCATCCTCGTGCCGCAGGCGTTCCGACTGACGCTGCCGTCGCTCGTGAACGAGATGGTGCTGCTCATCAAGGCGTCGTCGCTGATCTCGGTGGTCGGCATCGCCGAAGTTACGCGCACCGCGCAGAACATCGCGGCCAGCACGTACCGGCCGCTGGAGGCGTATGTCGCGGCGGGGCTCATCTATTTCCTGATCTGCGGCGCGCTGTCGCTCGTCGCGCACGCCACCGAAGCGCGGCTGCAACACGCCTAAGGACGACGCCATGCAGCAGTTCGACCCCGCCGTCATTACGCACAACCTGTCCGCCATCGGCGCGGGACTTGCGACGACGCTCGGCACGTGGATCGCCGGTGTCGTGCTCGGCCTCGCAATCGGCTTCGCCATCGCGCTGCTGCAACTCTTTTGCGGACGCTGGGTGCGTGCCGTGCTGCGCGCCTACATCGAACTCTTTCGCGGCACGCCGTTTCTCGTGCAGCTCTTTTTGCTGTACTACGGCGGCCCGTCGTTCGGGCTGACGCTCGAACCGCTGACTGCGGGCATCCTCGGGCTTGGACTCTACGGCAGCGCGTACTTCGCCGAAGCGTTCCGCTCGGGCTTTCGCGCGGTGCCGCCGGGACATCTCGAAGCGGCGTCGTGTCTTGGCATGTCGCGCTGGCAGATCGTCCTGCGCATCCAGATTCCTCAGATGTTCGTACTGATCGTGCCCGCCATCGTCAACTTGATCATCGTGCTTAGTAAGGAAACCGCGGTGCTGTCGATCGTGACCGTTCCCGAACTCACGTTCGTCTTGACCGGCATCGGCTCGGCGACCTTCGCCTTCGTCGAGACGCTGCTTGCGCTATGCGTGTGCTATCTGCTGCTCGTCGAACTCGCATCGCGCGCGGGACTCTGGGCGGAGGCACGGCTCACGCGCTTTCTCGTCTGACATGTGGACCATGTGGATTGTTATCCCTCGTCACCAGGTGAACCGATGAATGCCATGATCGACCTTCCCGCTTCCGCGTCCTTCGTCGTCGAGCCGCGCGCGCCGTCCTCGCCGCTGATCGAAGTGCGCAATCTCGGCAAGCGCTTTGGCGACGTCGAAGTCCTGCGCGGAGTCGATCTCGACATTGAACGCTCGGAGGTGGTCTGCATCATAGGGCCGTCTGGCTCGGGCAAGAGCACGCTCTTGCGCTGCCTCGCCGCGCTCGAAACGTATGACACGGGCGAAGTGCGCATCGAAGGCGAACTGCTCGGCTACGGCGAGAAGAACGGCCGGCGCGTGCGGGCGTCACAGGGCGAGATCAATCGCGTGCGGCGCAACATCGGCATGGTGTTCCAGCAGTTCAACCTGTGGCCACACATGACCGCGCTCGAAAACGTAATGGAGGCGCTCTTGCGCGTGCAGCGCCTGCCGCGCGCGCACGCACAGCGGCGCGCCAACGCGATGCTCGAGACGGTGGGCCTTGCGAACAAGGGCGACGCCTATCCGGCGAAGCTCTCGGGCGGGCAACAGCAGCGCGTGGCGATCGCGCGCGCGCTCGCGATGGAACCGCACATCATGCTCTTCGACGAACCGACCTCCGCGCTCGATCCTGAACTCGTCGGCGAAGTGCTGCAGGTGATGAAGCAGCTCGCGCGCGACGGCATGACGATGGCCGTCGTCACGCACGAGATGGGTTTCGCCGCGCAAGTTGCGGACAAGGTGATGTTCATCGATCAGGGACGCATCGCCGTGCAAGGCAAGCCCCGCGAAGTCTTTCACGACGCCCGAGATCCGCGTCTGCGCCAGTTCCTACAAAACTATTTCGACCGCAACGCGTTCTGGTCGCGCGGCGGCGAAGGAGAAACGGCATGAGCGCCACTGATGCGTTCATCGCGGCGCTGCGTCCCGATGTGCGCGATCTGCCCGCCTACAATGCCGGCGCATCGGCGGAGCGCGTGCGCGAACAGTTCGGCGTGTCGCGCGTCGCCAAGCTCGCGAGCAACGAGAATCCCTGCGGCGCGAGCCTGCTCGTGCGAGAGGCGTTGCAGCGTGCGGTCGAGGAAAGCGTCGCGCGCTATCCGGACTCGTCGTGCAGTGCATTGCGCAACGCGATCGGCGCGACGCTCGACGTCGAGCCCGCGCGCATCCTGTTCGGCAATGGATCAGAGGATCTGCTGGCGGTGGCGGCGCAGACGTTTCTCTCGCCCGGCGATGAAGTCGTCACTGTTACGCCCTCGTTTGGCTTGCATGTGATCTATCCGCAACTCGCGGGCGCGCGCGTGCGCGCCGTGCCGATGCGCAAGCTGCGCTTCGATGTCGATGCGCTTTGCGAAGCGCTCACGCCGCGCACGCGCATGCTGCTCGTGAGCAATCCGTCGAACCCTGTGGGCGCGGCGCTTTCGGGCGACGAATTCGGGCGACTGCTCTCGGCGGTCGCGCCGGGCACGCTGATCGTCTGGGACGAGGCGTATTTCGAGTACGCGCGCGTCGATCCGTCCTACGCGGCAAGCTTGCCGGCCCTTGAGCACTCGCATTCGCCGTGGCTCGTGCTGCGCACGTTCTCGAAGGCCTACGGGCTGGCGGGCTTGCGCATCGGTTACGGCGTCGCGTCAGATGCGCGTCTCGCCGATCTCATGAACCGTGTGCGCACGCCGTTCAACATCAACCGTCTGGCGCAGTGCGCGGCGCTCGCGGCATGGTCGGACACGGCGTATGTCGCCGACGTCGTGCAACACACGATCCGCGAGCGCGAACGCATGCGCGACGCGCTCACGGCGATGGGCTACGCCTGCGCGCCGTCGCTCGCCAACTTCCTGTTCTTCGACGCGCGCGAAGACGCGGACGCGCTTGCGCAACGCCTGATGCGCGCGGGCGTGATCGTGAAAGCGTGGCGCGAGCCGGACTTCGCGCGATGCGTGCGTGTCTCGACAGGCAGTCGCGACGACAACGATTTCTTCATCGAAACGCTCGGGCGCGTGCGCTCGGCGCGGCACTGAGGAGGCGGCGCGATGTCGGGGACCCCGCATGCGAAGCCGGCCGAGCGGGCGCACCAGACCCTCGAAACCGCCGATATCGGTGCTGAGGCGGACGCTCCGCTCGCCCGCTACGCGCAGGTGAAGACTTACATCCGCGGCAAGATCGAGGCGGGCACGTGGCGGCCGGGCGATCGCGTCCCTTCGGAACTGAGCCTTGTCGACTCGCTCGGCGTGTCGCGCATGACCATCAACCGCGCGCTGCGCGAACTGACGGCCGAGGGCTGGATCACACGCCTGTCGGGCGTCGGCACGTTCGTCGCCGAGGCCAAGCCGCAGTCCACGCTGCTGATGATCGCCCACATCGGCGACGAAATCCGTGCGCGCGGCCACGAGTACACTTCCGAGACGATCCTCGTGCAGCGCGAGAGCGCGCCCGCCGCCGTAGCGAACGCACTGAGCCTGCCGCCGAGTTCGTCGGTGTTTCACCTGATCTGCGTGCATCGCGAGAACGGCGTGCCGGTGCGTCTTGAAGACCGCTATGTGAATCCTGCCGTCGCGCCTGAGTTTCTTGAACAGGACTTCACGATCCTGCGCCCTTCCGAATACCTCGCGGCGACGGTGCCAGCCCATGAGATCGAACACGTCGTCGATGCATGCCTGCCCACGCGTTCCGAAGCCGAGTTGCTCGAAATGGCACCCGACGAGCCGTGTCTCACGCTCGTGCGCCGCACATGGTCGGGCGATGCCGCCGTCACGTTCGTACGCTTCGTCCATCCCGGTTCGCGTTATCGGCTCGGATGCCGCTTCAAGCCCGACCACTCGCGTTACCAGGGCTAATTAGCCGCGACCATGCGCTTGCCGGTTCCTCGCGGGATGGGACACCGCGCTTCTCAGTCGGCACTGCGCTGACAATGACCCGCCTCCCCAAGTCCCCTTTCGCATTGTGTCGCTGCTATGTAACTCTCCTGCGAATCCCAGCTAGTAGTGTTGGCGCGACGCAATTTTTGCGTGCAGTTGCTTGAGCACGAACACCCGCGTTTTAGGCACTACCTCGCGGCTTGCCGGTTGCATAGCTTCGGAGAGCGGTTGCTCAGTTGCTCACACAAGCCATGCAGGATTTGTGAACACGTGGAAGCGGCTCATCGACGGATGCGCGCAATAACCGGCAGGCCTGTCGTGCTGATAGCTACCCGCGTTGCTTCCTACGACCTTATTCTTTTTAACGTCCTGCTTCGGGCACGTGGCGAACATTGGACGATCACGGTCACTCCGCAAGAAGGGACGAAACTCGAAAGCTACCCCTTTTTCGAGAGCTTTCGCATGCTCGCATGTGCCTGCGCCTCGGTACAGTGGGATCTGACCTGTCGAGGCTGGATTGCCTATCAGCCACGGAAGGCCGAAGAGCCTTGTGCTCGCAGGCGCAAAGCGCGCCTTTGGAGTGCAACGTCAGCCCTCAGGGTCCCGACCCACAAATCCATGCTATGGCAAATCCCATCCTTCGATTCGGGCGTTTTCTTCGCTGAGGCCGGCAAGGCAACCTCGATGCGAGAGAAGAAGCCCAACAATGGAATGAACAAATGACGACTTCATTGATAGTAAAGGTAACCATTGACGAGTTTGCCACGCCGGGATTGTTTCGCGCTGTGTCGGCCGTCGCGAGTCCAAGGCAACGAGCGTCGCTACTAAGGCGCCTCGCCGAAGACACGCTGCGCAACAGCGTTCCGACCGCCCAGATAGCGCCGGCTGCGACCTCTGTCACGGCAGGCGCCCGTGTCATGTCGGGTGCCATTCACTCAGAAGCTGAGTCAAGTCCTTCTTCCATTAAGCCCGCATTCATCCTCTCTGAAACAGGCGTTTTCGACGATAACCGGAGGCAGTTCGGATGCGCATCCGACGTTTCGTCGGATGCGGGCGCCCTGCAAAAGCTTCAGCCCATCGCAGGATCTCGACACGATCTCGTGACAGGAACCCCCTCGCAGCGTGAGACCGTCGCGTCTTTTGCATCGATCGTCTCTGACTGCAAGGAGAGCGCGACGAATTCGACAAAAGGACCAACGATGCCTGCACAACCTGTCGAATACGGCGAGACGCCCTATACCGACACTATCACCCAATCGAACCGCAGGCGTGGCTTTCTAACACGGGCGTTGGTCACAGCGGCGCTTGCTATGGAGAGAAGCGGATACCGGCTCCGTCGCACCATCATCGGTCGGGAAAGAAGGGCAAAGATGACTGGTAAATGATGGAAAAGCTTTGCGCCGCCTGTTGCTCCCTGCGGGTGACCGATTCCGCTCCTGCTTGATTCCGTACTTCTGGTTGAAAAGGAGCGGGTCTAAGAACGGCGGTTGGCGTCAGGCACTGACCGGTTCGAGCGCTTGATACGCTCCTCCCCGTTTATCGAAGTTTCAAAGCGCCTGCACACGTGCCAATGCGTCGGTTTCGGGGTTCACGACGGTCGCTTCTCAATAGCACGCGGTGTATGCGCGAGGCTGCGGTCCGTGTCATATATCGACGCGTTTGGAAGCGAGCCGCGCGCCCCTTGCCATTTAGGGTCCAGGGTAAGCTGGATTTCAGGCGACACCGCAGACGTCTTCAAGGTCCTCGGTGTCTCCGCTTGGCACGGAGCGAAATAGCGGGAGGCTGCCCGTCGACTCAGCGCAGGCACGTATGAAGCGTCGTTACACCACGCGACGGTAGACAGCCTCGGGCCTTCGCCATTCCCGCCCGAATCTGATATCGCAGACTGACACCGATCAGATCGTCACATGGCTCACGCTTTGGCGACGCAGGTCGCTGTTACGCTTCGGCTGTTCGTCCGCATATCGTTGAAATCTGGGTTTTTGCATACAACCAGATTGGCATGCGACGCTCGAAGATCTTCCGAAACGCCGTTTCGGAGCTCCGATGCAAACGCGTATGAGTAGGCCCTATGGCGTGTCGCCAATGGGAAAGGAAATCGATGTTTGACCGATCCAGCGATAGGCCCCAAGGAATCGCTCTTTCTCGTAATAGAAGTCGTACCAACACAAGGGCGTCCCATTGAATACCAGCTTAAGACGATCCGTCAAGACGCCGTCGCCTCCACGTAGGGCTCGAAGCGAAATAACCCTCCTCGCAGTGATCAGGTATGCAGATAGAAAACTTCGTGGATCATGTGAGAAAAGCGGACCACCCTGATGAGTTGCGTCGATCGCTTGCCCGAGCGTTGCGTGCGCCCGGAGAGCAGTCAAATCGCGCATGTCATTGAACGCAACGAGACGGAAGCAATAGCATTCCTGCTCGAGCGCCTGCAAAAGACCGAGCGAGCGACGCGCAATCACTTCAACCTCATCGCAGACATCAAAGACATCCGTCTTCTCGTGCGCCTCTCGGAAGCAGGCGGAAATATCCTTTCACCCAGTGCGCCTTGCCTCTATTCTCCCGGGCGTGTGACGGCAAGTCGGATACGGCAGCGCCGCAATGCTTACATTTGAACGCCTTCGTTTCGGCAAGAGAGGCGATTTCATCCGCGACGATTTCCCGCCCCTCCATTGCCACTGCGGATCCCATCTTTGCAGCCATTACTTTTTCTCCTGAGCGCTCGGGCGGCACCGTTTACTATGAGTGGCCATTTGATGTATTTTTTACTCGCGTCTTTCGATTTGTACTTCAAAATAAAAGATGGCTATTCGACTAGGATACGCGAACATGCGTACTGAAATGTCTCAGATTCATCCGCTTTTCTGTTCCCGATAAATGTGATTGGCAACCCACGCTAGCGACCTGTGCTAGGTTCACTGACCTGCGTGCCTCGGAACGAGCGGGAGTTTGCCTGGGCCTTACGCACCTCCGGACATTGCTTCTGCAGGCCGTGCAGCGCCCTGAGGGTGGATATCGCGTTGCATGATTAGGGCAAGCCGCGTCGTACGCCGCGGCTTGCAATCAACGAAAAATTGCAGACGCGCTGACGGCGCGCGTCGGCTATCAAACGGCCTATATCGATGATTCGAGAACCCAATGGCCTGGCGGCCTCAAAAGTGAGGTGCAACACTTATCTCGTATAAGGTGTTGCAATGCCCGACAAAACTATTTCATACCAGCACCTTCAACCTGAAGAACGCCTCGCCATCGCAAGCCTACGAATGCAGGACGTGAGCATACGGGCCATGGCCCGTATGCTCGGGCGCTCGCCTTCCACCGTGAGCCGTGAACTGACGCGCAACAGCTCTCCTGCTGGCTACGCATCAGTGCCAGCTATAGCGCTGTGCGCCGCCCGCCGTAGGGCTGGTCGCGGCCCCGCCAAGCTTTGCACGCAAGGCGTTCGCTGGCGGATTGTGCTCACGTTGCTGGACTGGAAGTGGTCGCCCCAGCAGATATCGGGCACACTTAGGCGCATGTATCCGACCGACCCCACCCAGCACGTATCGCATGAAACCATTTACACGGCTATCTACGCTCAGCCGCGTGGCGAATTGCGCCGCCAGTTGATTGCCTGCCTGCGCCACGGCCACAACACCCGCATGTCGCGCACGCGCGGCACAGACCGACGCGGGCAGATTCCCAACATGGTGAGTATTCACGTACGCCCGCCCGAAATCGAGGACCGACTGCTGCCTGGTCACTGGGAGGGCGACTTCATAAAAGGCGCTGGGAACCAATCCTCCGTTGGCGTGCTGGTTGAGCGCACCAGCCGGCTGGTGCTGCTTGCCAAGATGGACGATGCTACCGCCGCCTCAGCTCTGGCGGGCTTCTCGGCCAAACTCAACTCGATTCCTGAACCCCTGCGCCAGAGCTTCACTTATGACCAAGGCAAGGAACTTACGCGCCACCAGGAACTCGCCGCGGCCACCGGCGTGCGCGTGTACTTCTGTGACCCCCATAGCCCCTGGCAACGCGGCACATGTGAAAACACCAACGGTTTGCTGCGACAATACTTGCCCAAAGGAACCGACCTCTCGGTCTACACCCAGGACGAACTCGATGCTATCGCCGACAGCCTGAACAACCGGCCACGCGCAACCCACGCGTTCTATTCGCCGTTCGAGGTCTTCGCCGCCACGCTCGCCTCAGCAAGCCAATCTCAAGGCGCTAAACATTAACCCCTGTTGCACTTCGGCTTGAAACCGCCCCTCGATGCCGAACTACACGGTCAGCGATCGGGCCTATGAACATCCGAAAAGCAAATGTGCCCGATCACGAACAACGTCACCGATGTGAAGCAAAGCAAAACTGTTTCAATGACTGCGCGTAAGTCCCAGGTCTTCGTCGTGTAGACCAAATAGCCTGCACCGATAAGCGCCCAGGCGCTCAACAAGTGGGCGAATTGTCCATTAAGCCGCCGTTGAGACTCACTCGGCGCTTCAAAGAGTCGCAGTCTGGACAAGCAGCGCTCGCCAATGCTTAGCCTCGCGCCTACGACATATTCACCGTTCTGCTTGCGTTCGACTCGATAGCTGACCCCGTCTACTTTGACGCTCATACTGATCTGTCGCTCCGACGTCTCTAGGATGTCGAGCAACGCACTCAGACGTGGCGAGAGGGTCAGACGAGATGACGTCTGCACCACGACATGATCGGTCAACTCCAGACCGCCTGCATAACGGACTTCCAATACAGCGACTTTCATAAAACCTCCTTAGGTTGAAATGTGCATGCCTTCAGCGTTATGCCGAAAGCGGACTACAACGGTTGAAAACAACGATGGCGGCGGTATGCGCGTCGCGATCAGCTAAGCCCATCGGCCCTCAAGCGCAGACACGATGGAAGTAAAGTGGAGGTGGAGCGGCACGCGAATCGTTGCCGTCGATAAACGTCCGGTCCGACTAATCGGCATCAAGAACGCGACCGACAATGGTGGAAACACGTCGGACGCGCTCGCGAGGGCAAGCGTGTTCTTAATTCCGCCAGAATAGAGAGATGAAGATCTGGTGACGGGCGAGCTGAAGCCGCTCGCCTGACATGTCGATGCGTTAAAACGCGGTGGGTGAATTAATATAGGCCGACAGCCGTTCTCCGTGAGGCGGAAAGCTTCGAAAAAACGCAGTCTTTCCGGTTTTGCTTGGAGCCGCGCCGAGTTCTGTCCGGAACGAGAGGTACGGATCGCTCTTGTGGCCGCGTGTTGCCCGAGTTGGATCGACGCTGCGCTTGCCCTACCCTTGGCGTTGTTTCGCCATATCGCTTTCGTTGTACTTCCGCTCCGGTTCTTCGTCGCGTTACCGTCTTGTTTTTAAACGACGGGTTAGCACTACCCGGTGATCGACAGCGTGACAGGCTTCGCCGGCATGACTGCATGTCCGAGCTATCTGGCTATCAAGTCGCGCTGCGTCCAGATGACGTGCATGCGTTGCGCGAAAGCTGAGCAATCTCGTGCGCAAAAAATAATGTAAATCGGACAACGCTAGAACGCCGTCCGGTGCGGTCGGATGAAGGCAACAGTCCGCCTCAGCAAATATGGCTATGCTCTCGACCGGACAATCGTGTTGAGAGAGCTCCGACCGTAGATAACGCAGTGCCGGCTTTGCGCGCCGTAGAGGCGACGTGTGCACCGTGACCCCGCCCAAGTCATCGATCACCAACAGCTCATCTTCGTTGGTCCCGGGCCTGACCTCGCCCCTCCAATCGTAGTCGTTGACGACGAAAACACCGAAATGCGTGACGGCGAGGCAATGGACCAATGTCGTTGCGTTTGCGGTGCCCGGCGCATGTTCGAGGGTTACGTCTTCATGAAAGCGCACTTGGCTCTCACACACGCGGCCGAATACGGGCGCGATCTGGCGGCGCAACCAGCGGCAGACCCGCCGACGGCGCGCGCCTGAGACTGAATCGTGCTCTTGCGGAAGAGTGGGGCGATCGGCACCGCTTTGCAATCGATCGTTAAACGGATGGAATGCGGCTTCTCGTTTCTGAGTTGGATCTCTCATTCATTTCTCGCGGTTGGTTTGTTGCGTTCACCAATCAGTCTTCGCAGAGCGCTGCAGGTTGATGGACGACGCTTTGCTAAGTTGGCCTGGCTCGCTCGCACCCAGCAAAAAACATTGAGCGAGAGGCATCGTGACGTCCAAGATTGCGTGCCGTCCTGGTTATGGAACCGGCAATCGCGCGCAATCAAAAGCGGCGCCTGGGTCCATTGCTGCGTGATAAGTTGTGTAGGGCGCGTTCCAGTGCGTGAACATTTATGCACATTCCCGGCGACATAATGCTTCCGCCATCAGAAGGTGTCGTAGAGCGCCTAATCGCTTCAACTGCGCGGGAACGAGGCAGGTTTCTTTCTCTAAACGCTCGAGCCGCCTGAGCCAGTAAGACCGGTCAAGGTAAAGCGGCATGGGCGCTGCATTCGCGTTTAGCAGGTGGCGTATCATGCTTTCAAGGTGCGCCAATTCGGCGTCCGCGAACCGTGAAGGTCGCTTCAGCTCCGACGCTCCAGACGTTGCGGTGGGTTGCCGTTTCATCGCAGGCATGCTTTCGCTCCACCAGCGCGAGGGCGCTTCGCGCGCATCGGGTCGCGCGTGCGCGCTCGAGCTCGCATAAGGCGCGAGATACGCTGCTTAGGAGCGGAGCTGTGCGCTCGTTGTGCGGGTGGCGGATGACACAGACGTTTCGTTGTCGGCATGGCGGCGGATAACTGGTTTGAACAAAACCAGCATGCCCGCGACAAGAAAAAGTCAAGGCGCGGCCCGTGACCTGCAGGAAATACGGAAAGAAAGATTTGCGCCCCGTCAGGCAGGCGGGGTCACTACCTTCGCATGCCCCAACTACGAGCGACACAAGACACGAACGAAAGCAGCAGTCGCCTCGAGTCGTTTGGAGGTTTCTATAGGATCACCGAGCGGCGCGCAAAAAGCCGCACGCGGCCGCCATGCGCTCCCTTCGCGCGCCGCGGCGCTAGTCTTTCTTAGCGTACGAGCGCATGAATGCACGCGCGTATAAGTTGCTGAATTTTTTTGCCGACCCAGAGTTGTGCCTCCGTCTCGTCAGAATGCTGGTTGAGACGGACGAAGAAAGGTCGAGCGGACCGTAAGTGTGACAATTTTCATTGGTGCCACTTTTTGTCACACTCCGTTGTGACCCAAAAACGTCTTTTCAATCAGATACATGGGAAATTCTGTAAGGTTGCGCAGGCTATATCATGATATAGGCTATCTCTCTACGCCTTGGTTCAGCAGGCGTAGCACGGCATAGCGTTCCGGCAGGAACGGCGAGTAAAAACGATCGCCCAACGGTAGGCTCGCAGTCTTCTACCGATGCCGAATATTGCGTCTCAGATGCACGTGAATGGCGTTCGCAACACTGCTATCACCACGGCCGCAGCGTGTGCCCACGCCGCGGACTCGAGCAAATAAGCCCTGTGTCTTGACTGCGTCATTCCTAACGCCATTCAGAGGAGGGAATATGAGCCGACGTCCCCGACGTCCATGCATTGACACGCTCAGCAGACCGGGATGTTATGAGCGTCTGGTCGCGATAGTTGAGCGATGATCCGGCCGATGGCTATCGGGCATCGTCGCGGCCATCATCGGCAGACACTCAAGATCGATGATTGTCGTCCGAAGCATGCGAGACACGTCGCCCAACGCATCGCTTAATGTGATCTTCAGGAGGGACGGGGCGCGAATGTACTGGGCAAGCGGGCGAGAAGAGTTTTATTGAAGATGCCACCAAATTCGCGCATCACCTCAACAAATTCGGCATCAGTAATCCGCTTTTTCAGAACTTTGCTGATCGACTTCTCGATCTCAGCGCGGTACTTCCAGAGAAGCTCCGAATCTTTACATTCGATCACCAGCCGATTCCGGCCTCTTCCTTTCTTAATGCGTACACGGGTAAAAGTCGACGGGCGGATATTCTCCGCGTTGAGCTCAGAGAGGATGTTTGCTGCCGTCCGGCCGCTCGCGTCGAACATGGACTCCACGCTGCGTGCCCGCACAAGCATCTCGTCGAGTCCCAGTTCGTCCTTCAGCGCGAGAAGTCGCTTCCCAACCGCAAACGTTAGGTCCGTCTCATAGAACAGATGGCGAACTGGGTCGGGAAGCTCCCGGATCGAAACGGCGACGCTAACATTCCGTCTGGATATCCCGAGCGCCTTCGCACATGCACTGAAACTTGCCCATTCTCCATTCGTCACCCCGAGGTGATAGCGGTCTGAGATGTTTTTAGGCAAATCAAGCGCGCGGGCCGCGATCTTTACGGGGTCCTGTCCGGACCAGCGCAGCATTGCCTTGGAATTCAGTGCTTGGCCTTTGACAATCTTCAATACTGTCTTATTCGAATGCTTCGCATTGGTCGCCCCGCTATGCCGGATACGGGCGAGCACCGTTTTGATCCCATCATGAATGATTGTGTGGCGAATCACTCGAACGGTGTGGCTGCTGATTCCAATGCGGTCATCAAATAGGTCAAGAACCTCATTGGGCAAACCTTGAAGCTGCAATGCCAACGACAAATCTCCCTGACTCACGCGCAATGTGTTTAACGCGCCGAGTTGCGTCTTCCACTTCCCTTCGTTGAGTCCTTCTTGGTAGGTTCTCGCAAGCAATAAACAACTGCGACGGCTTATCAAGCGATATGGCCTTTTTGAAGTTTTCATTTGGTCTCCTTTCGTTCAGCATCTGGATGATCGCATATTCAAAGCGCGAATGAGCGACTTGTGGCGACGATCTAAGAGATATTTTCGTTGCTTTAGCGAAAGACGTATAAAAAACATCGTCTTTCAACTTTTTCGCGATCAAAATGTTATGCGGGGCGTCGAGTTGAGCGGGCAGCGTGCTTTGCAGCGGTGGCTATAACCTTTTCGATACAGTCCGCTTCCATTGTCCGCTGCCCCATTACGAAAGCGTAGAACCCAGAAAGCGCTTGTGCGTCGCCGAAAGTCCGCGTAGACTTCACGCTAGTCTAGGAATTGCGTTATCGACAAGCTGGACTATCATGGCAAGTCAGCAAGCAGCTGCTTCGCCGCCAAAACCCTTCCGCCTTTTCGCTGTATATCCCACTGCAATATTTAACTGGCATCACGGAAAAGTTGCGTCCGGATAGCTTCACTTTTTCGTCGATACCAACCGATATAAGTCGTTGATTTTTACGCGAAATGTCCGGAATATTGCGAAACTGAATTTGTGAACCACGTGGTCATGTTTCGCTTGCGCCGGGGGGTCGAACGGCGGCGCCGGCCTTGGCGCAAATCGCCAAGGCCCTGGGTTCGTCTTTGTAAAGGCGCGACTAACGTTGCTCACGGACCTCCGCGCATAACTGAGAGAAAGCTTTTAGTCGGTACACACGCGAAATCAGGCGCCTCACCGCCCAGCCTCCCTTTGCGACTTCAATACCACTCCTCCAACGTTTCACTTTTCGTCACGGAGAAAACTACCGCGACGTGCCGACAGCGATGCAACATGTTGATTTGATTGGAACATTGGGCGATATTGCGAAACTGAATAGACTGGCCAGATGCTCGCTTTTCGCTTGCGCCTAGCTAGCAACAGCCTTCGAAGCCAGCCTCGCGTGCGCCGAAGGGTAGTGTTGATTTCCTTGAGGAAGGCGCTCGGGCACGATGCTAGTCGAACTCGTTCGAGGAATATCAGCGATCGTCGAATCGATTCGCGCACCGAGACCCGGAGATCACAAGACTGCCAATAGGTCTTTCGTCGCGGAAACCGCGAGCGACGCCGAGAGCGGACGTACGATAGTCGGTGGGCGTTTCTGGTCGATGCGTGCCGTCGCAACGACGAGATCTGGATCGGCAGCAACCGGTCGACGCGAAGAACTGAAGCGCTTTGTGACTTCGAGGCATGTGGAAGGCTACGCCGTAGCGGTAGCCGAGACTGAACGAATCACCACCCAGCGGGAAACTGCCTCGTGGCGGATGCCCACGAACCGGTCGCACTCGCCAGAAAATATCATGATATTTTCTGCAGAAGCTTTGCTTATCGCCCATCCGCCCGATTTATAAGGAGTTTTCGTTCGGCAGAGGCGTGTGACAAAAACCGGCACGCGGGAATGTTGTCGCATCAGTGCTCTTCGTCGCGCGCATTCTTTCTGCGGTAACACATTTTGAGCACGTCAGGGGCCGGAAAGAGATACGTTTTTGTGCCTCTTTTCCCGTTTCGACTTATATCATGATATTTCCTAGCTCGCCGTTTCTAATCGGCACACCCGCTCAGGCCGGGCATCGGGTACTACTATCGCGACCGTGTGACCGAGGGAGACATCCAAAATGAACGAATTTTGCAAGGATTCCGGTGAAAAGCCAGCGGAGAAGTGCGAGCAGAGCGACGCACTCATTCTGCATTACGATGCGCTATCCAGATAGCGTTCGTCGTCAACCGCCCATTCGCGGTGTCGTGAAGAATACTTCTCTCACGCCCGGACGTTCCGCCCTAGCTGAGTATTGGGCGCCCTCCGTTATCGCGCGCACGGCGCGAAAGACGGGAGCATTCAGCGTCTGTCACTGACCGAGCGATGCGCGTCAGCGACTTTGCCTTACGGTCGACCGGTGCATCAAAGCGGTGCCGGTTCTCACAAAGATGACGACGATCGGAAAGAGCACTGTCGAACCCCTTGAGCGACGATGTTGCGCATTGAACCGCCGATTACATGCAGAATCAAACGCCTTGAAGAGAATGAGCTTACATGGTCGAGAACGCCGGGCGAGATGACCGACGCTACCCTTGCCAGCCATGCAACAACCATCGACTTTGCGAGAATTGGATATGTCAGTCCGGCAGATCGCCGAGCAACGACAGTTGACCACACACAGGACCGTCGAGCGACGCATCGCCACGTTCGGTCAGCCTGGAACCAGGGCAAACTGGTGCTGGCACTGCATGCGCGACGGCGGAAACCGCGGTTGTGGCGAATTGCGAAGGCCCGCATTTCGCAAGGAGGCGGTAAAAAGCTTGCCTCGAGATGTTCAAGCTCTTCGCAGCTTCCGATTTGACGCCCCGTGCGTCCTGAAGGGCGGCGATCACCTGTTCGGGCGTGATCACGGGTCGCGACAGGCGCTCGGCCGTGGCAAATGTCGAGATGTACGCCGTAGCCTTTGCTGCGAGACTATGTCCGGCGGCTTCCACTAACTGTTGCATGGCCCTCTGATGAAGCTCCGGGTCGGGCCGGTGGTCGGCCCGCTTGATGGGTGCCGGTACGCCGGTAATTTGCTCGTACATTCTCTGGAGGTACGCATGGCGTAGTCCATGCACCGTGACGCCCAAGCCGCCGCGGGTAATGCCCTCCTTCTGCAGGACGTGGTAGAAATGGCGATACCACTTTTTCAAGGACCACGGCTCCGGAATCATGGACCCCGTGCGTGGGTTGGCGAGCCGTGCAGCACGGATCAGAACTTCGTATTGCCACTCGGCGTCAATCGGCACGAGCCTGGGCCGCCCGCCCTTCGTGCCGTCGATGACATGCAGATGGCCTGATACGCGCAAACACTGCAGGGGACGCAAGAGCATGCTTTCCTGTGCACGCAGCCCAAAGGTGGCCTGCAACTCGACCTGGATTGCGACCCAGCGATCGCGCTCGCAGAGTCGAGAGATCGTGTTATTGACGTCGACGTTGGCCGCTTCCCAAGATTTATCTTCCTGAGCCACATAGTAGCGGCGATATCCGTCGGGCCGCTTGATGTAGTCATCGACGGTACCTACGAGTTGATGCTTTTTCATCCACGCGGCGAGTGTGCGCCAGTAGGTGAGCTTGTTCTCGACGGTGCCCGGCGCCTGCTCCTTCTCGGTGACCCAAAGCTTAACCAGATAGGCGATGTGTTTTTCCGATAGGTTCCACGGCGACTGAAGCGCGAAGCCGCCTTTTCGTAGTTCGCGAAAACCCGCGATGAGATGTCGCACGCGGTATGTTTGGGTCTTAATGGAAATCGCGTTGGAGGTCACGCGCGTCTTGCTGTGGGCTTTCGATAAGTGGTGTTGGAAGAGTTCGGTGAGTTCCTTCGTGAGCCGCTGTGGCAGCCCGGCGTTGTCCAACAGCGTCGAGAAGTTGAGTTGGATTTTCACGGCTGTGATCCGAAAGGCGACGTTCTCACCTATCAAAAGAACGTCCCGGGGTGGTTGGAATACTGCACGCTTTGCTTTCCGGGATCTTAGAGATCAGATTTTCGATTCACCCGGCGCAGGGAAGCACTGCGACCTGATGATCCATACTCCGGACGAGTCCGAAGCACGGCTACTTGACCGCAGGCATAGCCTGTCGCGCCAAGCAATTCTTGTTGCGCATTTTGTTTTCGGCTGCGCGGGCCGACAGAAAGAGATGAAGAAATCCGCACCGATGGTGCAAGTGATTTCCCGTCTCAAGAGCTTGTTCATCACGGTCGCCTCGAATCGGGACCGCGTGAGTCAGGCTTGGCTGCTTGCCGGAGACGAAAGGAAAGTGGACGTTCGCACTGTCCGTGCGAGGTTGTTCTCAGTCGATGAGGTTCTGCGTTTTGCTGGAAAGGCTAGCGTTCATGCGGTTCTTGTTGAACTCAGTTTCCGACATGACACGGCCAGTTCAATGGGCAGCGTCGCTGCCGTTCAGTGAGATTGCGCTCATCGAGCGCGAGGCTTGGTACAAATGGAGTGCGATGCACTCAGGTCGATGCGTCGGTGACGCGGATAGGTAATTAGGATACTAGGCCCTTCGGCGCGCGAGGTTTGACGGAAAGCTCGCGATTTCGATACGCCTTTCGCCATTCGCCTTTCAATGCCTGTACAAACACAGCGCAAAGCGATTCGAAACCTTGCGCTTCATCTTAACGATCGGCGGTCTCATGCTCACCGGTTTCATCGGTGGGCCGAATTCGCGCCGATGCCGATTGGTGCGCTTCCAGCGGTGCTCAAGCGTTGCGGGGACATTCCTGTCAACGCCGGCTGAAACCTGATCGGCTGATGGCCTTGACGATCCTGCTTGCGTTAGTCGAAAAGATTAGACATACCGCACCGGGGCGGAATCGTACTGCCGCACGATGTCATCGTGCGTAAGCAGCACGATTCCTTCCGAGATCGCCTGAGCGATTAGCATCCGGTCGAACGGATCTCTGTGAATCGGCGGAAGCTGCAGTATCTCGAGGGCGTGGTGAGCCTCGATTGAGAGCTCGTTGTATCCGGCGTCAAGAAGGTTCGTTCGAAAAACGCGGGCATCGAGTTGGAAATCGGGACGCCGGAGCGAGCTCTTGATGACGATCTCCCAGATGCTCTGAACACTGAAATAAAGCGTGTTGTTCGGATCTTCGATCAAACTTCGCGCTTGCCCGGACAGCGCCGGATCATCGCTCGCCGCCCAAATGAGCAGATGCGTATCGAGAAGAAGCTTCACTTCGACTTGCCCTCGAACATATCAGCAATTTCGTCTGCAGCCATCCTATCGAAGTCAGGAGGCACCGTCAGCTGCCCCTTCATGAATCCAATACGTCTGCGCGGCTGCTCCGCTTCTGCGTCTATCCTCACAACTTTGACCAACGGCTTGCCCGCTTTCGCGATAACGAACGGCTGTCCGCCGTTCACCGTCTCATCGATGAGCTTTGAGAGGTTGGTTTTCGCTTCGTGCATGTTGAATGTGCGCATTTTTACCTCCTGAACTTAGTTTCATTGACTTAGTTTATAGCGTAGATCAAGAAATTGCATATTTCGAGTCAACCGTGCCAAGGTAGAATTTTGCAAAAAATTAGGGCACGGTTTGTGCTCGAGCCCCACCGATAGTAAAGTAGCGCCCGCATAACGTTCAAATGCATGCCGTTTGCACAATTCTTCGAGGTGAATGACGCCTCACTCATAAAGTTGATTCCTTGGCCGATTGAATGCGCAGCAAACCCATCGTCGTCGACCTCGACGGCACGCTCATCCGTTCGGACGTACTGGTTGAAAGCGGGTTTGCGTTCCTGAGAGCATTCCCGCTTCGATTCTACGCACCGCTCCTGTGGCTCGCGCGCGGGGGCAAGGCCACGCTGAAGACGGGCCTTGCGGAGCACGCGAATATCGATGTCAGCGTTCTTCCTTACGACACCGAACTCATCGCATGGCTGAGCGAGGCGCGCGAATCGGGACGCTCACTCGTGCTTGCCACTGCGAGTCACGAACGCTTCGCCAAGGGCATCGCCGATCACCTAGGGATCTTCGACACCGTTTTCGCGACCAACGAGACGATCAATCTTTCGGCCGAAAAGAAACGCGACGCCCTGGTCGCCGAATACGGCGAAAAGGGCTTCGACTA
Source organism: Caballeronia sp. INML2 (assembly GCF_023631365.1). Classification (NCBI taxonomy): domain Bacteria; kingdom Pseudomonadati; phylum Pseudomonadota; class Betaproteobacteria; order Burkholderiales; family Burkholderiaceae; genus Caballeronia; species Caballeronia sp. INML2. Next base: position 59,284 of record NZ_JALQDH010000024.1, read on the forward strand.
TGTCGGCAACTCCCATGACGACGTTCCAGTCTGGCAGGCCGCAGATCGCGCGTACGTGGTCAATCCGCTCCCCGGCGTGGCGCGCGCGGCGCACGGCAACGGCAATGTGGAGCGCGTGTTCGAGAGCCGCCCGTCGACGCTCAGAGTGTGGGCGAAGTCGCTGCGGCTGCACCAGTGGCTCAAGAATTTGCTGATCTTCCTGCCGCTGCTCGCCGGGCATTTCGCGGACGACTCGCATCGCGTGCTCGCCGCGATCATCGCTTTTATTACTTTCGGTATGTGTGCGTCGAGCGTCTATCTGCTCAACGACCTGCTCGATCTCGAGGACGATCGCCATCATCCGGTGAAGCGCAAGCGTCCGCTCGCCGCGGGCGCGATGCCGTTGCTCGTCGGCCTCACCTCATTTCCCGTGCTGGTGGTCGCGGCGTTCGGGATCGCATTCGCCTTCCTGCCCTGGCGCTTCGGCGCCGTGCTCGGGGGTTACTATGTGCTCACGCTCGCCTATTCGACGGTGCTCAAGCGCCGCGTGATGGTCGACGTGGTCGTGCTCGCGGGGCTGTACACCGTGCGCATCGTCGCGGGCACCGCGGCGATTGGCGCGCACCTGACGTTCTGGCTGCTCGCGTTCTCGATGTTCATCTTTCTCAGCCTGGCCCTCGTCAAGCGCTACGCAGAGCTTCATTCTATGAAAGAGCGCGGGCTCGTGAAGACGCGCGGGCGAGGCTACGTCGCGAGCGACCTGTCGCTGATCTCGTCGCTCGGCACATCGTCTGGCTATCTCGCCGTGCTGGTGCTGGCGCTGTACATCCAGGACCGCGGCACGACGGCGCTCTATCGCCATCCGCAGATCATCTGGCTCGCATGCCCGCTGCTACTTTACTGGATCAGCCGCACGTGGATCATCGCGCATCGTGGCGGCATGGACGACGATCCCATCGTGTTCGCCGCGCGCGACCGGACGAGCTTGTGCGTCGTCGCGTTGTGCGCGCTCGTTTTCTGGCTGGCGATCTGAACGATGACGGAGCTTCTGTCCTGGGGACGCTATCCCAAAGCGCCGCAGCAGCCGCATGCGGTCGCTTGGCGCGACATGACCGCACGCGTCTGGCGCGAGGCTGCGGCGCACGGCAGCACGCTTGCATTCGGCAACGGCCGCAGCTACGGCGATAGTTGCCTAGCGGCATCGGGACATGTAGTTCACATGCTCGCGCTCGACCGAATTATGAGCGCGGACTGGACGACAGGCGTGTTTCGGGCGGAACCCGGCATCACCCTGGAGCAAATTCTCACCGCGGCGGTCCCGCGAGGCTGGATGCTGCCCGTCACGCCCGGCACCAAATACGCGACGCTCGCCGGAGCCGTCGCCAACGACGTTCATGGCAAGAATCATCACGTCCGTGGGACGTTCGGCCGGCATGTTCGCGCCTTCGGCCTTCTGCGCAGCGACGGCACTGAAATGCAGTGCTCGCCTTCGTTCAACGAGAGTCTTTTTTCCGCCACGATTGGCGGTCTGGGCCTGACGGGGCTCATTACCTGGGTCGAGATCCAGCTGATGCCGGTTTTCACTAGCCAGATCGACGTGACGAGCATCCGGTTCGCCAATCTCGACGAGTTCTTCGTCCTATCGGAGGAACTCGATGCCCGGCACGAATACAGCGTCGCCTGGGTGGACTGCCTGAGCCAGGGCGCGGCGCTCGGCCGCGGCATCTTCATGGTGGGCGACCACGCGGCGCATGGGCCGCTCGCCATCGACGACCGCAAGAAGCACACGATGCCTGTAACGCCACCCGTCTCGCCCATCAACGGCCTGACACTGCGTGCCTTCAACGAACTGTATTACCGCCGCCAGCGCGGCGCGCGCGTGGAGTCGCGCGTCGGCTACGATGCGTATTTTTATCCGCTCGACAGCCTGCTCCACTGGAACCGCATGTACGGGCGCGCGGGGTTCCAGCAGTATCAGTGCGTGGTCCCGACGGCGAACGCGCGCGAAGCCACGCGTGCGATTCTCGAGACCATATCGGCGAGCGGCACAGGCTCGTTCCTGGCCGTGCTAAAACGCTGCGGCGATGTGGCATCGCCCGGCCTGTTGTCATTCCCCTTGCCCGGCGCGTCGCTCGCGCTCGACTTTCCACAAAGGGATGCGCGTAACGACAGGCTCTTTGCAACGCTCGACGCGATCGTGCGCGAAGCCGGCGGACGCCTCTATCCGGCCAAGGACGCGCATATGTCGGGCGCCGATTTTCGAACGGCCTATCCGCAATGGGAATTGCTGGAGGCCCAGCGCGACCCGGCCATGCTGTCGCGCTTCTGGGAACGAGTAGTCAAGACATGAAAAACATTGTTATCGTTGGCGCGACTTCCGCGATCGCCATCGCCTGCGCGCGCGTCTGGGCTGCGAAGGGCGCGCGTTTCGTTCTCGTCGCGCGCAATGGCGAGCGGCTCGCGCAGGTATCCGCCGATCTCACCGCGCGCGGCGCGCAGTTGGCGGCCTGCCATCAGTTGGATATCGATGACCTGGACGCGCACGCGGCCATGCTGGAACGCGCCGTTGCGGAACTCCGCTCGATCGATGTCGTGCTGGTCGCGCCCGGCACGCTGCCGGACCAATCGGCGTGCGAAGCGGATGCGTCCGTCGCGGTTCGGGAATTCAACACGAACGCCACGTCGCTGATCGCGCTTCTGACGCCGCTCGCTAATGTACTGGAGGGCCAGCGGCATGGCGCACTTGCCGTAATCTCGTCGGTGGCGGGCGATCGCGGACGGCCATCGAACTATCTCTATGGCAGCGCGAAGGCGGCGCTCTCGGCATTTCTCGAGGGGCTGAGGGCGCGCCTGTTCAAGAAAGGCGTGCACGTGCTGACGATCAAGCCGGGTTTCGTCGCCACGCCGATGACGGCGGGTCTGCCGCTGCCCGGCCCGCTCGTGGCTACGCCCGACAAGGTCGCGGGCGATATTGTGCGGGCCATCGACCGGAAAAAGAACGTGTTGTACACGCCGTGGTTCTGGTGGGGAATCATGGCGATCATCCGCAACGTGCCGCAGTTTCTGTTCAAGCGGGCGTCTTTGTGAGCTGTGCAGCACGCGCGCAAACGCTGCGGCACGTCGGGAACTGGACCCTCTTCGCGCTTGGCGCGGCCACGTTTCTCCTGACCGTGTACGGCGTCGTGCGGCATTTCTCGCCGGTGCCGCTCGCCGATCAGTGGGACGGCAACGTCGCATTCTTCATGCGCGCGGCGCAGAACCCGCTCGCTGCATTTTTCGAGCAGCACAACGAGCACCGGCTCGTTTTTCCGCGCATCTTCTTTTATCTGGACTTGCGCTACCTCGGCGGCCGCAACGTCCTGCTAATCGCCGCCAATCTCGCATTGGGCGGATGCATCGGTTTGCTCCTATTCTGCGTCGCGCGCCGTCATGCGCGCTTTCCCGGCGTCCGGTCGCTCGGTTTGGCGGGCGTGTGCCTGATCGTCGCGTTCTCGTGGATGCAGGGCGGCAACTTCTTCTGGGGCTTCCAGCTTCAGTGGTTTGCGGTGTATCTGTTCGCGCTCTGCGCGTTCCATTGCATGGACCGCTGCGCGGAATTCGTGGCGACGCGCGAAGCGGTCCGCGCGAACGCATGGCTGGCGCTTGCGCTCGGTTCAGCGGTGCTGTCGGCGTGCTCGATGTCGAGCGGCGTGCTCGTCTTCCCCGTGCTGTTCGCCGTCGCGCTTTACCGGCGCATCGGGGCGGGGCGCGTCGTCGTGACGGCGGCGGTTTCCGCGGCGACGCTGTTTGCCTACTTCGCTAACTGGCACGCGCCCGCCAGCAGCGGCGGTTCGCCGCTCGCCGCGTTGCGCGAGCATCCGGTGCAGGTTCTGCGCTATTTCGTTCTTTATCTGGGATCGCCTGCCGGGCAGACCGTGCTCGGGTCCAAAGGCGCGGACGTCGCGGGTCTCATCGTGCTTCTGACGCTGCTGGTTCACTGTGCTCGTCTTCTCTTCGCGCGTGGCGCCGACGCTCCGAAGGCGACGTCGCTTCTCGCGATGTCGATGTTCGTCGCCAGCAATGGCTTCGCGACCGCCTGCGGCCGGCTCGGCTTCGGGCTCGAATCGGCGCTCGCAGGCCGCTACACCACGGCCTCGCTCACGTGCTGGCTCGCGCTCGGCTTATTCACGTTCCTCAACGCTTCGACTCGCTCCGGCAAACGGCTCACGCTCGTCGTTGCGATGGCCGGCGTCGTTCTCGTCGCGTCGTTCGAGCGGCTCGCGCTGCGCTACGACGCGAAATCGATCTACGCGCTCGACGTCGCCGGGCTGGCGCTCAGGGCGCACGTGTACGATCCGGACTTTCTGCTCGGCGCCTATCCCGTGCCGTCCGCACTGGAGGCAATCGCGAAGCAAGCCGAGCCTCGCGGTTTCGCGATCTTCGCAAAGGATCAGACGGACTACTATGTTGCGCCCGTGCGTATCGCGGCGGGCACGGCCTGCGAAGGCAAGATCGAATCGATTCACGCCACGGGCACGCCCGGTATGCTCGTCGCGAAAGGATGGATCTTCGACCCGCATGCCGGTGCGGTGCCGCGCACCATCGTCGCGACGGACGCGGACGGCAACGTGCTCGGCACAGGCATCGCAGGCGGGAAGCGCCACGACATCGAGCGCGTCGCCGGCCGGGACGCGCTCTTTTCGCAGTGGACGGCATTCGTGGAAGCAGGCGACGCGCAACGCGTGCGCATCAGCGGGCGCTTGCGGGACGGCACGTTCTGCTCGCTGCCCGAAGCAGGCACGACCAGGCTCGCGCCCTGAGAAGCGCGGCGCAGATCGCCTAGCGAGCGGCCGCCCGTTCGGGCCGCCTGCCGCCACGCGGTAAAATGCCGCGTATTTTACCGAGTTTTACCTTTCGAGCTAACGCATGAAGCAAATCCGAATCCTTCTTCCCGGCGGCGCAGGCCTGGTCGGCCAGAACCTCGTCGCACGCCTCAAGGCTCAGGGGTACGACAATCTCGTCGTGCTCGACAAGTTTCGCGAGAACCTCGATATTCTCCGTCAGACCCATCCGGACGTGACGGCCGTCTATGCGGATCTCGCAGAACCGGGCGGCTGGGAGCACTACTTCGAAGGTGCGGACGTCGTGGTCATGTTGCAGGCGCAGATCGGCGCGCCGACCATCGAACCGTTCATTCGCAACAACATCGTGTCGACACGCAACGTGCTCGCCGCCATCAAGCAATACAACGTGCCCTATACCGTGCACATCAGCTCGTCGGTAGTGAATTCGGTGGCGAAGGATTTTTATACCGACACCAAGCGGGAGCAGGAAGAAATCGTGCTGGCTTCGGGGATCGAATGCGTGGTGCTGCGCCCGACGCTCATGTTCGGCTGGTTCGACCGCAAGCATCTCGGCTGGCTCTCGCGCTTCATGCAGAAGGTGCCGGTGTTTCCCATTCCCGGAAGCGGCAAGTACATGCGCCAGCCTCTGTACGTCGGCGACTTCTGCAACGTGATCATCAGTTGCATCAACTCGCGCATCAAGGGTTCGGCATACAACATCTCGGGGCTCGAACGTGTCGATTACATTGACATCATTCGCCAGATCAAGCGGGCCACGCGCGCGAGATGCGCGATCGTGAACATTCCTTACGGGCTGTTCGCCGTCCTGCTGAAGATCTACGCCGTCTTCGATAAAAATCCGCCTTTCACGGCCGATCAGCTGAAAGCGCTCACAGCGGGCGATGAATTCGAAATCATCGACTGGCCGGGCATTTTCCAGATTCGACAGACATCTTTCGCCAACGCGATGGACGAGACGTTCAATGATCCCGTCTACAGCCACATCGCACTCAAATTCTAGTTTCGCGACACATGAACGACGAGCGAATTGCAGTCCTGGGCGCGGGGCCGATGGGCCTCGCCGCCGCGTACCAACTCGTGAAAGACGGGCGCAAGCCGATCGTCTTCGAAGCGGACGACCGCGTCGGCGGCATGGCCGCGTGCTTCGACTTCGGCGGTTTGTCCATCGAGCGCTATTACCACTTCCACGCCATCTCGGATCACGCCTTTCTGAAGGTGCTCGACGAGCTCGGGCTGGCGGACAAGATGCAGTGGCGCGAAACCAAAATGGGCTACTTCTATCAGAATCGCGTGCAGCCCTGGGGCAATCCCATCGCCCTCCTGAAGTTCAAGGGGCTGAGCTTCGCCGCGAAGTTCCGCTACGGCCTGCATGCGTTTCTTTCGACCAAGCGCAACGACTGGAAACCGCTGGACAATGTAGAGGCAACCGGCTGGATTCGCCGCTGGATCGGCGAGGAAGCATGGGAAGTCCTCTGGCGCCGTCTGTTCGACTACAAGTTCTACGACTACGCGTACAACCTGTCGGCCGCGTGGATCTGGAGCCGCATTCGCCGCATCGGGCGCTCGCGCTACAACCTCTTTCACGAGAAGCTCGGATATCTCGACGGCGGTTCCGAAACCTTGCTTAACGGCATGCGGCGCTATATCGAGGAAAATGGCGGCGAGTTCCGGCTGGGCACGCGCGTGCAGAAGGTCGTCATGGAGAACGGCGCGGTCAAGGGCATTCAGGTTAACGACACGTTGCATCCGTTCGACAAGGTGATCAGCACCATTCCGCTGCCCTACGTGCCATCGGTCATGCCCGACCTGCCGCCGAAGATTCTCGACGCGTTCAAGAGCGTGAAGAACATCGCGGTTGTCTGCATCATCGCCAAGCTCAGGAAGCCCGTCACGGATAATTTCTGGCTCAACACCAACGACCCGGAGATGGACATTCCGGGAATCGTCGAGTACACGAATCTGCGCCCGCTGGATCAGCACATCGTCTATGTGCCGTACTATCTTCCGGGCGAGCACCCGAAGTATCAGCAGCCCGATGCGGTGTTCATCGACACCGTTAAGCGCTATCTCATGAAAATCAATCCGGCGCTCAAGCAAGCTGATTTCATCGACGTTCGGGCGAGCCGCTACCGCTATGCGCAGCCCATTTGCGAACCGGGTTATCTCGATCGCCTGCCGCCGATTCAACTCCCGGTGAAAGGCTTGCTGGTCGCGGATACGTCGTATTACTACCCGGAGGATCGCGGTATCTCCGAGAGTATCGATCTCGCCCGCAAGATGGCGAAGATGATATGAGGCGCATTCATTCGATCGCCAAGAACACCTTCGTCTCGCGCGAATTTCTCGTCTTCCTGCTGACAGGCGGCTTTGCCGCGGCGGTCAATTGGGGAAGCCGGATCGTCTATAACCTGTGGATGCCCTATTCGCCCGCGATCGTCGTCGCGTATATCACGGGCATGATCACGGCGTTTGTGCTCGCCAAGCTCTTCGTGTTCAAGAGCAGCACGCAGTCGACAGGACGCTCCGTGTTTTTCTTCACGCTCGTGAATTTCGTCGCGGTGCTGCAGACATGGACGGTCAGCGTGGGCATCGCGTACTATCTGTTCCCGCGCATTGGCATGAACTGGCACGATCGGGATATCGCGCATCTGGTCGGTGTGGCGGTGCCCGTGTTCACCAGCTACATCGGGCATAAGCGCTGGACCTTCAAGGGCTGAGCGTAGCGGGCGCGGCGTGTCCGGCTGAAACATCGCGTCGCGCGAGTTCGCGCGGCACGCGTTCTCAGGCGGCGCCGTTTCTTCATTTCAAACGGCAGTACCCGCCATCGCGCGTCTTCGCGAACACCGAAATGTTCGGTGTCGTTCGATAGAACGCCACCCAGCCCACGCGCGTCTCTCGCGTGCCGAGCGTGGCCGCCGCGTCGGCGCGCGTTTTGCCGACGACGCCGTTGCCGATCGTATCCCCATCCGCATCCGTCACGACGATGGTCTTCGGCGCCGAATCGTGCGACCGGTCGAAGACCCAGCCTTCCGCGCGGGACATGCCCTGCGTCTCGGTGGGCGCCGTGCCGTCGATATAGCCTTCGCAACGTTCGTCGGTGAGAATCCGCGCGGGAGGATGGTCGTAGCCCGGCGCGTCCGGCGCGAGAATGCTGAGCTTTTGCGCCCTCGCGGCTTCGATGATCGTCTTCAGATAGTCGTCGTGATCCCACAGAACGCCCAGATAAGCGTGATCGTAGACGCCCTCGCGGATCGCCTGCCCGGCGACGAGACGCTCGAACATCACGTCGCGATCCGGCGAAAGCGCCTTGCGCTGCGAAACGCCCACCGCGACGAGCGCGAAGAGCGCGCACACGCCGACGACGCGCCGCCACGGCCGCTGTTGAACGTTCAAGAAGCCGAAGAGAAGCAGCGCCATCCACGCGAGCAGAGCGTTGGTCGCGTAGCGCGGTTGATAGACGTTGCCCAGACCGAGCACCAGCCGCCCGACGCCCGTCGCGAATGCGGTAAGACACAAGAAGATCGCGAAAGCGAGCAATGCAGGCGCTTTCGTTCGCCGGGACCGGAGCGCCGTCCATGTGCCCCAACCGGCTCCGACCAGGACCACGGCGCCGGCGAAGGTTGCAAGCGGCGAGCTTCGAAACGCGAAGAACATGGGCGAACCGAGATATCGCACGCCATAGCGAATCAGGTCGCCGATCTGATGCTGGATGACGTAGGCGAGCGTGCCGTGCGGGATCGATCCCGTTGCGCCCTGTGAGCGCCAGAAATTGGCAGCCGCCACGATCAGGAACGTGGCCACCAGCGTGACCAGCACGCGAAGCGGAAAGCGCCAGTACAGCACGAGAAGGATCGAGAGAGGCCACGTGAGCGTGCCGTTGGCCATCGAAAACGATGCTGCGATGTTGCACAACAGCGCGACGACGAACGGGCGGACGTCATGCCCTCGCGCCGCGCTCACGGAGATCGAATGGAACGCGAGCAGCGCGAACAGGTTCACCGCGAACCATTGATTCTGGAAGCCCCACGTGAAGTTGTCGCTCTGCATCCACGAAAAGCAGAACGCCATCACGAAGCCGGCAACAGCCAGTCTGCACGTGCGCGAGAAGGACGATCCGAGTTGCACGCTTCGATACGATGCAAAGGCGAGCGCCGCGCACACCGCGACGTTTCCAGCCAGCGAAAGCACGTTGACGCCGCCGAACCAGCGCATGTCGGGCCAGAAGATGAGTCGCGAGAACAACAGGCGATGCTCGTTATGCAGACTCCAGAACGAAGGCCACCAGTGCTGTTCCGCCTGCATGTACCAGTTCACCGTTCCGAACCATTGGTCCCACCACGGGACGGGCGAATAGTTCAGGACGACGCCCGTCACCGAGGTTGCCGCAACAGCCAGCCCAAACAGAAACAGAAGGCAGGCTCCGGTCCGAAATCTGGGTAAGCGAGCCTTCTTTGAAGGCGTTTGGATGAGAGTATCTGCGCCCAACTACGTGTTCCCGTTGGCAAGTGAAAAGAAAGAGTGAGATCGTGCGCCGCTGAAAACGCGGTGCGGCGCGCCGCCGTTTCGAGCACGGAGTCTATCATTTGTGACGCAACGTCTCGCCGGCCTGTCCAATGGCCGAAAACCATGCCGTGTCAGGCTAGAGTTTTCCTGTACCATCTTCAGCGAACTGTAAGTTTCGGAGCAGTCGTGCTGACGCTCGATGCCCTCCGCGAAACAACCCGGTAGTTGGTTGCCCTCTGACGTCTCAATGCTTATCGACAGGAGAAGCGCATGGACCGTCCGGCAATCTTCGAGAAGTTGAATGCAATCGCGGAGCAAGGGGGGAACGTATTCGCGGCACTGCGCGAGTTGCCGCTCGACGTGGTGGCCGACGCGCTGCTCGAGATCCCGAGCCAGTATGCCGCGGCCCGCGCAGCGCTTCCGATGATGGCAGCGGACAGTGTTCAGGACGCCTGGACGGGCAATCACGGACACACGCTGCTGTTTCAGAGCGCGGCGTTCGCGCGCGCCGTGGAGGCGGGATTCTTTAGACACACGGGCCGGCTGCTCGACGGCGCAACGATGCTAGATTACGGATGCGGCTGGGGCCGCCTGCTTCGTCTCATGTACAAGTTCACCGATCCGGCCCGCTTGTACGGGTGCGATCCGTGGAGTGCGTCGATCGATCTTTGCAAGGGGTACAAGGTCGCCGCCAATCTGGCCGTTTGCGACTACGTTCCGGATGAAGTGCCCTTTCCGGATGTCCGGTTCGACCTCATCTATGCGTTCAGCGTGTTCACGCATCTGTCTGAGAAAACCGCGATCTCGGTGCTGCGCGCGCTTCGCAAGAGCCTCGCGCCAGACGGACTGCTCGCCATGACGATCCGCCCCGACAGCTATTGGTACGTTCACAACACGGGAAGCGCGAAAGCCGACACGGACCTGATGCGCCGGCTGCATCGCGAGAACAAGTACGCGTTCACGCCTCACCATGTCCAGCAGGGCGTCGGCGCAGTCGATGCCGAGGGACTTAACACTTATGGCGATGCCTCATTCTCGTTCGACTATCTGCGCACCCACTGGCCGGAATGGGAATTCGTCGGCTACGACGTGTCTTTGCTCGACCCCTATCAGACCATCGTATTTTTGAAGCCGCGCGAGACGCGTGCCGCTTCGCAGGGAAGCGAATGATACCGCGCGCTGTCCGGCGGTGTCCGGCCAGCGCGCGGCGGCGAAGTCAACCGCGCCGCGCCCAGGCGTATTCCCCGTAGTCGCCGACATCCTGCATCGTGGACCCCTGCTCCATCACGAGATTGGTGTCGACGACGCACATTCCCGCGTTCGCGACGGAGAGCGGCAATGCGCGCTCGACCGCGTGGGCGAGCGTGCCATCGAGTTGCCCCGCTTCGGCTTCGAAGTCATCGCGGGAAAGCGGCAGATCCAGCAATGGCTTCAGCGCGGCGACCTTGGCCCAGAACATCGTGCCGGCGGCGAACTCGTACTGCATCGACTCGGCATCGAAGCCGAGCTGGCGACCCAGGCGGCCTACGTTCGCCGCGTTGGAGCCCCAGTAGTATGCCGACGACACCATGTGTCCCGTAGGCCCGATCAATCCGAGGGTTTGGCGGTCTTCGAACGCGTACAAAATGCTGTCGATCACCTCGGGGGAGCCTAACAACTTGTCGTAGAGATCGCGGCGCCAGACGTCGCCATCGACGCGATGCTTCGACTTCTTCGAATGAATCTTGCAAAGATAGCGCTGGCCATCCGACACGACTTCCCGGAACAAGGTCATGAAGGGCAGGATATCGCGTCCGCGATTTTCGAGCCGACGCACGACGGCGTTAGCGAAATCCCGTTTGATCTGGGCTTCCAGATCCGCCGGCGCGCTTTGCGCTATTGACACGTACACGCCGGATTCGGGCGGCAGATTGCGCAGATAGCCCGCAATCTCAGGCCAGAGATCCGGATAGTGCAAATGCACGATCGCGGCCACGTCCTTGCCGTCGGCCTTCCATGTCTTGGGCTTCGGCGGCCCGAACGCCTCCAGTGTGCGGCGCGTCGCCTCGAGATGCGCGTGGCCCAGATAGAGGTCCGGCAACAGATGCGAGCCCGACTCCCAGCCGTTCCACGAATTGAGGAACACGAACCGATCATCGAGCGGCAGGCGCGCTGACGCATCGACGCAAAGATTCCAGAGCCAGCCGGCGAAAAGGCGCGGACTGAAATTCGCGAACACCTCCGCTTCGCGACCGCCGTATCCGGTGGTATCCCAGTTCGGGAACGCGCTTCGATAAACCGTCCGCGCGGCCTTGGGCGATTCGACGCTCGCCGCTGCCGCGGCGGCATAGTCGAACACGGCGCCAGTGAAGTCCGGCGCGAGCACGACGCTCGCCTGTGCCGGCGTCTGCGCCGCGCTGTCGGTGGGCGCATATTCAAGCACTGCGTCGAAATAGTCGGCATCGCGAGCGGAGATAAGTGGCGCGCCGACGAGATGCACATTCGCGACGCCTGCATCGGCGAGCGCCGACCGCAGCGCCGCCACCGACTCACGCGATGCGGCCGCGCTGCGTTCGGCGAGGATCACGAGCATCGGCTTGCCACTCACGCGCAGCCAGCGAGGATCGTGCATGGCCTGCACCAGGCCCGGCGCGAGGCTCGCCGCGCGCGCGGCGGAAAGTCCGCCCTGCAGCGCAGTTCCTTCCTCCGCCGAGGCCGAGGCTGACGCGTTCCGCAAGGCGGCGCGCGTCGTCAGACAGGCGGCGAAATGCATGTCGATATCGGGCGCGCCCAGGATCGTAAGCAATCCCGCCGGCAACTCGCCGCCGACGTCCATCAACTGATGAAAACAGAAAGCATGAATGCCGTACTGACGCGCGAGCGCGGCCTCTCGCGACATCGATTCCGCCGTGGGCGCATCGACGTCGAAAGGTTTCGCGGGAAGATGCGGCTGATAGTGCCCGACGAACCGCGGCGCCTGATGCGCAACGCGGCTCCAGCCGTCCACCGCAACGAAACCCGGGCCCGTGCCCGGCTCCGGCACGGGCATGTAAAACGCGATGGCCTTGACGAGCGTCTTCGCGGGACGTGGCACGTCCATCGCCGATGCATACTCGGGATGCAGCTTCACCAGCGGCGCGCGATAGCTGGTGTGCAGCATGCGGCGCAGGTCGCCCGGCATCCGGTTCAGAATCTCGAGCCGCTCGTCCGCCCCGGAAACCAGAGCCGAGAAGCTTGCCGCGACTTGCGCATCGACGGTCGAACGAAGATAGCGCGAGAACATCGCGCGAACGAGCATGCCGCCCGCGTGACGGATGGTCGATTTCCAGCCATGAGCGCGCGCATAGGACACAGCGATGCGCATCACACCGCGCACGCCGCCGCGTGGCCCGAGAAAACGCATGGACTTGGTATATAGAGACTTCATATGCTAACTCAGAACCCGGCCTGTCCCGTGATGCGATTGAGCGCCCGGCGTGTGGCGTCCAGATAGGCGTGGCCGTATTTCATGTCCGGTTCGAGGTGATTACCCTCGCCCCATTCGTTCCATGCGTTGATGAACACGATACGTTCGTCGCCGTGGGCGAAGGTATCGGTGAATTGCAGCGCTTGGCTCAGCCACGCTTCGTACGCTTCCGGCGAGGAATTCACGAAAATGTGCGAGTTATGCTGCTTGCGCGCCGTGTTGTCCCACGACGGCATCACGCCGCGGAACATCGGATACGGTGGCCGGGCTTTCATCAGCGTCTGCTGCGCGGTCAGTGGGTAATCGTAGACCACGCCCTTGAACGCCGGATCGAGGCCCTGCACCGGATGCGGCGACGGAACACCACAGCCATGCGGCGGAAATTCGACGGCGGCGTCGAAATCGAAGTCCGAAGGCTTCTCGTTGCGCGCCCAGCTATCGAACGACTGCACATAGGCCAGATACAGTTCGCCGAGACCCGCCTCGCGGGCGATGTCGCGCCAGATCTGCGCCGTGCGTCGCGGATTCGGCAGCAGCGACATGCGATACACGATGATGAGCGGGCGCCCGTTGATGCGGATATAGCGTCGATCCCTGAGCGTCGGCAGCAACGAGCGAATGAACGCGGCGTCGTCTTCGTCCGAGTGTTTCTGCGCCATCAGCACGGCGGACTCGAGACCGTCCCAGCGGCGCGTCCAGTTCTCGTTGGCCCAGCAGATGCAGAACGGGAAATCCGGTTCGCCCAGCGCCAGCACGTCGTTGAGCGGACGTTCGAGCAGACGGTGGCCGCCGAACCAGTAGTGGTAGTAGCAGAACCCGTGGATGCCGGCCGCGCGCGCGAGGTCGGCCTGCTGCTGACGCACTTCGGGCAGGCGCAGATCGTAATAGCCGAGATCGGCCGGACGATGTGGCTGATAATGACCAGCGAAGTTCGGATGCGCCTTCGCCACGTTGGTCCATTCTGTGAAGCCCTTGCCCCACCATTCGTCGTTTTCCGGAATGGGATGGTATTGCGGCAACAGGAAAGCGATGAGGCGAATATCCGTGAGATCCGCGAGACGCTCGCCCCAGCGCGAGACGAAGGTACTGCGCGAACTCTCCGCAATCTCGCTGTCGCGCGCCTGACCCGCCCCGGCGTCCGCGGCGTCCGGCGCGTAGGCGACGAGAGAGCCGGGTTCATACACGACGCGCTTGTCTTGCGCACCCACGCGCATGAAGTAGTCGTACAGATCGAGCCCGTCGAGTTCCGCCCCGGTGTCGATGCCCGCCGCGTCGACGAACGCAGCGCGCCGCAGCAGCACGATGGTGCCGGACACGGCCACGACGTCGCGCGCAACGTCATACGACGGATTGTTGGATGCCTGCATGAAACCGACGTGGCGCACTTCCCCGTTCGTGCCGATCAGAACGCCGGCTTCGCTGAGACGTCCGTCCGGCAGCGCGACCTTGCCGCCGACCGCCACGATGGATGCGTCGGACTCGATTCGCGTGACGAGGGCATCGAGCCATTGTCCGAACACCTGCACGTCGCTGCGCAGCACCAGAACGAAAGCGCCACGCGCGGACGCGACCGCTTCGTTCAGCTGAACCGAGGCTTCATCGCTCGAAGCCATGTGCAGGCGCACGCCAGACGACTCCGGCAGCAACGCGGCAAGCTCCGCCTGGGCGGGGCCCGCCAGCACTTCCACGTTGAAGCGCGCCAATTGCTGGCGCTTTCTGATCGAGGTCAGGCACGCCACCACCTGCGCGCAGTTCCCGACCGCCTTGACGAGCACCGTCACCTGCGGATCGGCATGCACCTCGAAGCGCAAGGTTTCGCATGCGTGCACGAGCCCGTCCGCATCGATCTTGACGAACGGATAGTCGATCGGTTCCGGCGTCTGCTGCGGCACGACCGGCGCGCCGGCGCTCGCGGCGTCGGCGAGCAACGGCTGACCCTGCACATGACGCCGCACGCGCGACTTGACGCCGTCCAGCCCTTCCGTCTTCAGAATACGCAGGCCATAGCGCACGAGCGCCGGATAACCGCCGCTCGACGCCGCCAGATTGTCCACTCGCCGGAATGCCGCCGGTGTCGCCACGGCCTTGCCGCGCGAGAGCGCGGCGCGCGGATCGCGCACGGCAAGAAGCAGCCCGCGCAAGGGCCGCGTCAGTTTCCACGAACGCGAGCCCGTCACCAGACGGTAGCGCGCGCTCAATTCTTCGAAACCCTGAGTGGCGGCGGCGAGCGTATTCTTGAGCGTGCCCACTTCGCGTTCGAGCGCGACCGCGTTGCTTTCCGCCGCGGCCAGCTCCGCCTGCGTCTCCCGCAGCACGCGCTCACGATGCTCCTGCGAAGTCCGTCCGGCTTCCCACGTGCCACGATTCTCGTCGAGCGCGCGCGTTGCGTTGGCAAGCTGCTGCTCCGTTTCCTGACGCTGCGCGTAGGCTTGCTGCAGTTCGGCTTCGCGCTGCTTCAGCAGCACGCGTACCGTGTTCAGCTCGTCGTTCACACTCAAGAGCCGGCCTCCGGCATCGACCACTTGAGCGCGTGAGTGAGTCTGCTCCAGCTCGCCGCGGAAAATGGCATGCTGCCACTGCTCGATGGTCACGCGGGCGCCGACGCCCGTCGCGAACGACTGGAACATCGATTCGAATTCGAGGTAGCGGTCGAAGTCGTGCACCGATGCGAGCAGCCCCGCATGAGCGAACACCTGCTCGAAGAACACTTTCTGGTTCAGCCAGCGCGGATCCGCGGGCGTCGCCCAGCGCGTCACCATATGGCCCATGCCGGCCAGTGCGCGGAATGCCAGGAAACCGAGTTCGATATCGCCCTCGAACGACCATTCCTGATCGATGATGCTGTAACCGCCGCCCGCTTTCCTAATGATGTTGAAGGGTACGATATCGAGCATCGACCCGGGCAGGGACGTCGACACCGCGCGGTTCGAGACCACGAAGCCGCGCTTCGCCGCCGCGTCGATGACCACGTCGACGAATTCGCGCAGGCACGCGCCGACCTGTTTCACGCTCCATCCCGGCGTCGTGACGATACGCAGGAACAGCGCCTCGAAACTCTCGCCCTCTTCGAGCCATTCATCGGCGAAAGCGAATTTGAACATCGAGCCGCTCTCCGGCGCGAGCGACGGCTCCAGCAGCCGGCGCTTCACCGCTACCCGGCCGTCCGCGCTCCGTTCGAAAGCGGTCGACTTGCGAAACGGACGGCGGCGGCCCGTGCTGAAGTGAACGGCGAGCGTGGCCTGATCGAGCAGCGGCGTCGGGCCCTCGACCGTGGCGAGAAATAGGAACGAATTGCTGAGGTCGTCCAGCAGATCGTTCTTGCCGACGACGCCCCAGGCCTGCTCGATCGAGAAATTCGGAATGACGTGAAGCTGATGATCGCGCTTGACGGATTGCACGGCCAGGATCCACGGCCGAAAGGCGTTCGTCTCGCCGAGTCCGCCCGGCAGGACGACCGAGGAAGGCAACTTGTAATCCGGAAACGGCAGCGCCAGATCGACCGTATCGAAACCCGCGGCGCGGATACGCTTCGACAGTTCGTGGCGGCCGAACGTGACCACGCTGTCGTCCGTGTAGAGGTCTTGAATGCCGAACATCGGCTTGCCGAGATGGTCTTCGGGCATGCCGGCCAGATACTTGAGCCCCAGTTGATTCTCGATGGCGATCAGAAGCGTGCCACCGGGCTTGATGAAGGAGCGCGCGCGTTCGAGCATGGCCTGAACGGGGTCCGCACCCTGCCCGTATTTGCGCGCGTATTCGAGCACACCGATCAGCGTGACGACATCGAATTTTCCGTCGATCCGCAAATCGTCAAAGGTGTCGCAGACGACCGTGGCGTTGTTGAGATCGCGCACGCGCGATGCGGCAATGCGCGCGCGCCGTGCGCTGCCTTCGAGCGCCACCACCTCGGCGCCCTCTTCGGCCAGAAAGCGCGTGATCGCGCCGCAACCCGCACCGATTTCGAGAAGGCGGCCGCGCAGCTTGCCGCTGAAAGGCCTGAGAAGGTTGGCGCGCTCGTGCGACAGGTGATAGCGCGATGGCCAGTCGGTGCAATGCCGGAGCAGTTCCTCGGACATCACTGACAAGTCGCTCGCGCCGGCGATTACGCCGGCTACACGCTCTTCGGCTTCATCTCCGTCGCTATAGGCGAAGGGCTCTTCGGTCGCGCGCGACCAGACGCGCGTATCCGGGTTGAAGCGATAACCAAAAGTGTTGAGATCGTAGTTTGTCATTGAATTTTGTCCAGCCGCATTTCCAAATTCATGTTCGCCAGACCGAAGTACGTCGGGTCCGGACTGACGACGAGATGAATCGCGTCGTAGCGGCGATCATGCGGAACGACCTCGCCGGCTTCGCGCGTCGCGATGCCGAGCGACACGAAGAAATCACCCGCGCCGAGATTGCAACGGAAACGCATGGTGGCGAGCGCCTGGTCCCCCGGCTCGCCGACTCGGCGGGCGTCGTCGAGATTCAGCAGCTCGGAGTTGCTTCCGAACAGGGTCACGCCTTCCTTGGTTTTGATCGTGACGCCGAGAATCGGGCGGATCAGGCGCTTCTTGAACGTGACCGCGACGGTCAGCGTGACGAGCGAGCCCGGTTCGATCGAATTCGGATATTCGACGTCGTCGCTGACGATCCGGAAGTCGCTGATATTCGCGGAGCCGTCGCCCCAGCGATACTCGTACTGGTTGTAACCGGGGCGGGTGACGAAGCGGTCGTTGACGAAATCGAGTTCGTGCGCGACATGCGCCACGCTTTCGTCGGACATCTCGTCTGGCGCCGCGTCGGCCGCCGGCGCTTCTTCGGTCGATTCGGCCTGAGCCGCCGCGCTCGCTTCCACCGGCTTGCGGCCGAAAAGCAGATCGAGATACCGGTTGACGACATCGCGCGGATTGCCGGCCATCAGCATCTGGCCGCCGTCGAGCAGCAGCGCGTGCGAGCAATGGGTGACGATCTGCTCGCTGCTGTGCGATACGAGCAGAATGCTGGTGCCGTTGCTTTTCAACTGCTTGAGGCGGTCGAAGCACTTCGCCTGAAAGCGTGCATCGCCCACGGCGAGCGCCTCGTCGACGATGAGAATTTCCGGGTCGGTCTGCGCCTGCACCGCGAACGCAAGCCGCACCATCATGCCGCTGGAGTACGTCTTGACCGGCTGATCGACGAACTGACCGATGTCCGCGAATTCGACGATGCTGTCGAAACGCGCCTCGATCTCCGCCTGCGACAGCCCGAGCAACGCGCCATTGAGGAACACGTTCTCGCGCCCCGTGAATTCGGGATTGAAGCCGGAGCCGAGTTCGAGCAACGCGGCGATACGGCCGTTGGCCTGCACGGAACCCGTACTCGGCGTCAGCGTTCCCGCGATCATCTGCAGCAGCGTCGACTTTCCCGATCCGTTGCGGCCGACAATGCCGATTGTCTCTCCGCGCGGCACGTCGAAGCTGACGTCGCGCAACGCCCAGAACTGACGATACAACTGGCGACGACGGCGATACAACATCTGCAGCAACCGGTCACGCGGTCGTTCATAGATGTTGTAGCACTTGCCCAGATCTCGGATTTCAATAGCGGAATCGTTCATGCGGTTTGTATGAAAGCCATCACAAGACGTCGGCAAAGCCGGGACGCGTCCGCTCGAACCACCAGAGGCCTGCCCATGCAAAGAGGTATCCGCACACAAGATAGATGGCGAGACCCGCCCAGTCCGGAGCATGTCCCCAGATCAGCACGTTGCGCATCTGCTCGATGATGAAGGTCAACGGATTCAGATAGATGATCGGCCGGAACGCTTCAGGCACCGAGGCGATCGGATAGAAAACCGGCGACAGGAACATCAGGAGCGACGTGAAAATGCCGACGACCTGCCCGATGTCGCGCAGGAAAACGCCGAGCGACATCATGAACCACGTGACGCCGGCGATCGCGAAGATGTAGGGAACCAGAATGAGCGGGGCGAGCAGCGCGGTCGCGGGAATATGCTGCTGCCACGCGAGGATCGCGCCGACGAGAATGATCGATGCGATGAACAGATGAAAGAGCGCGGTTCCGATGGTGATCCACGTCAACGCTTCGAGCGGAAAAACCACGCGCTTGACGAAGTTCGAGTTCGACACGACCAGCCCCGGCGAGCGCGTCAGGCATTCCGCCAGCAGTCCGTGCGTCAGCATGCCGACGAACATAACCACGGCAAATTCGAAGTGATCGGTCGAAGTCGGACGCCAGCGCGACTTGAACACGACACCGAAGACGAACGTATACACGCTCAAAAGAAGCAGCGGATTGACGAACGACCAGAAAACGCCGAGAAAGGAACCTTTGTAGCGGCCAGCGACTTCGCGTTTCACAAACTGCAGAATCAGGCCGCGTTCCGTCACCAGTGAATGAATCACGGACAATGGACTGGCGGGATTGATGCGACGCATACGTCCTCTAAGTTGAAAGACTGACGGTTCAGGAGATGCCTGCGAATCACACTGACAGTGCGTCGCGTATCGCCTGAACCATCGAGACTCGCCAATCGGGACGGTGCAACCTGAATCGTGCATCGAATGCCGCGCCGTCAAGACTCGAATTGGCCGGCCGCTTCGCCGGCACCGGATAGGCGTCGGCCGGAATCGCCTCGATACTCGTCGTCTTGATCGTGCCTTCGCTGGTGAGCGTGCGCGCCGTCTCGATGATCGACGATGCAAACTCGTGCCAGCTGGTCCTGCCCGACGCCGTCATATTGTAGAGACCGCTCGCGAACGCGCCTTGCGCCCGTTCGCGCATTGCCCCGGCGACGGCATGCGCGGTGAGGTCGGCGATCAGGCGTGCGGATGTCGGCGCTCCGAACTGATCGGCGACGACTCGCAACGCTTCGCGCTCCTGTGCGAGGCGAAGCATCGTCAGCATGAAGTTCTTGCCGCGCGCGCCGTACACCCAGGTCGTGCGGAAGCACAGATAAACGCCGCCCTCCGCCTCCAGCGCCTCTTCACCCAGCAGCTTGCTGCGGCCATAGGCGTTCAGCGGGCAAGTGGGCGCCGACTCGACATATGGACGGTCGCTCGTGCCGTCGAACACATAGTCGGTGGAGTAATGGATCAGCAGGGCCTTCGCCTTGCGCGCCCATCGGGCCAGCTCCGACACCGCTTCGCCATTGATCACATTGGCGAGCGCCTCTTCCTGCTCCGCGCGATCGACCGCGGTGTAAGCCGCGGCATTGACGATGACATCGGGCCGGATTTCGTCGAGCGCGGCCTGCAGCGTCTGCGGCTGCGAGAGATCGAAACGGGCGCGATCGCACGCGATGACCTCGCCGAGCACCGACGCGCTGCGCGCAACCTCCCAGCCGACCTGCCCGTTTGCGCCGGTGACCAGAATCCTCATGCAAACACCTCGGCTTCAGCCAACCGCTTGCCCGCCGCATCCTTCGCCGCGAGCAGGGGCTCGAAGTCGATCGGCCATTCGATGCCGATCTCGGGGTCGTTCCACACGATGCTGCGCTCGTGCGCCTGGAACCAGTAGTCGGTCGTCTTGTAGAGAAACTGCGCCGACTCCGACAACACGACGAAGCCATGCGCGAAGCCCGGCGGCACCCACAACTGCCGGTGGTTTTCCTCCGACAGGTTAACGCCGACCCACTTGCCGAAATTCGGCGAGCTCTGGCGGATATCGACCGCAACGTCGAACACTTCGCCTTCCACGACGCGCACGAGCTTGCCCTGCGCATGCTGAATCTGATAGTGCAGTCCGCGCAGCACGCCCTTCGCCGAGCGCGAATGATTGTCCTGCACGAACTCGACGCCGCTCTCGACATGCTCCGCGAATTCACGCGCGTTGAAGCTCTCGTAAAAGAAGCCACGCGCATCGCCGAACACTTTCGGCTCGATGATCTTGACTTCGGGCAACGCCGTTGCCGTTACCTGGATGGCCATGCGACTTGATCCTTGGGAAGATTGAGCAAATATTGACCGTAGGCGTTCTTCGAAAGCGGCTTCGCGAGCGCGAGCAATTGCTCCTCGCCGATCCAGCGCTTCCGGTAAGCGATTTCCTCGGGACACGCCACCACGAGACCCTGGCGCTTCTGCAATGTCGCGATGAAGGTCGCCGCTTCGATCAGCGACTCGTGCGTGCCCGTGTCGAGCCACGCGTAACCACGCCCCATGATCTCGACATCGAGCTTCTTCTGTTCCAGATAGCGCGAATTGACGTCGGTGATTTCGAGTTCGCCGCGCGCGGACGGCTTGATGTCCGCGGCGATGTCGCACACCTGGTTATCGTAGAAATAAAGACCCGTCACCGCGTAGTTCGAACGCGGCTTCGCGGGCTTTTCCTCGATCGACAGCGCGCGGAACTGCTGGTCAAATTCGACTACGCCGTAGCGCTCGGGATCGTGCACGTGGTAGGCGAAGACCGTCGCGCCGTCGGTGCGCGTGTCCGCGCTCTCGAGTTGCTTGGCGAGATCGTGCCCGTAGAAGATGTTGTCGCCGAGAATGAGCGCCGACGGTTCATTGCCGACAAATTCGCGCCCGATGATGAACGCCTGCGCGAGCCCGTCCGGCGACGGCTGCACCGCATACTGAATGTTCATGCCCCACTGGCTGCCGTCGCCGAGCATCGACTCGAAACGCGGCGTGTCCTGCGGCGTCGAGATCACGAGGACGTCACGAATGCCTGCGATCATCAGCGTGGATAGCGGATAGTAGATCATCGGTTTGTCGTAGACAGGCAGCAACTGCTTCGACACCGCATGGGTGATCGGATAGAGCCGCGTGCCGGACCCGCCGGCGAGGATAATGCCTTTACGCGCCATGTTCAGCTCCTCACGCACGCTGCGCGTAGTTCGTCTCGACCCACTTCCGGTACTCGCCGGAAGCCACCTCGTTGGCCCACGCCTGATTGTCCAAATACCACTGAACCGTCTTCGCGAGACCGGTTTCGAAGGTTTCGGCCGGCTTCCAGCCCAGTTCGCGCTCCAGCTTCCGCGCATCGATCGCGTAGCGGCGGTCGTGACCGGGACGATCCTTCACGTAGGTGATCTGATCGCGATAGGAGCCGCTCGACTTCGGTTTCGCTTTGTCCAGCAGGTCGCACAGCGTGTGCACGACATCGAGGTTCTTCTTCTCGTTCCAGCCGCCGACGTTGTACGTTTCGCCGAGCGCGCCACGCGCGAGCACTTCGCGGATCGCGGAGCAATGGTCGCCCACGTACAGCCAGTCGCGCACGTTCTGGCCATCGCCATAAACCGGCAACGGCTTGCCCGCCAGAGCATTCGCGATCATCAGCGGAATCAGCTTCTCGGGGAACTGGTACGGGCCGTAATTGTTCGAACAGTTGGTCGTGAGGACCGGCAGGCCGTAAGTATGGTGATACGCGCGCACCAGATGATCCGAGCCCGCCTTCGTGGCCGAATACGGGCTGTTGGGCGCATAGGGCGTGGTTTCCGAGAACTGCGGATCTGTGGCGGACAGCGAGCCGAAGACTTCGTCCGTCGATACGTGCAGGAAGCTGAACCCCTGCTTTTCGTCTTCGGTCAGCTTGCACCAGTACATGCGCGCGGCTTCGAGCAGCGTGAAAGTGCCGACGACATTCGTCTGCACGAAATCGGCCGGGCCATGAATCGAACGGTCGACGTGGCTTTCCGCCGCGAAATGCAGGATTGCCCGCGGCTTGTGTTTGGCCAGTAGCGCATCGATCGCAGCGCGGTCGCAAATGTCCGCGCGTGCGAACACATGACGGTCGTCGTCCTTGAGCGACTTGAGCGTTCCCAAATTGCCCGCGTACGTCAGCTTGTCGACGTTGAGAACGGGTTCATCCGAAGCGTTGAGCCAATCCAGAACAAAATTGGCGCCGATAAAACCGGCGCCGCCCGTCACGAGAATCATAAATAGCCCTCTTTGCTGACTTCAGCCAGCTTGCGAAGCCGAAGCATGTTCGATTTTGGAAAAACTTGCCTGCCGGCGCTGTTTTCGGAGAGGTCGGAATCTATGACCGACCCGAAGCTGCTCTTCGTCGCCTTTCGGTCAACCGCTAATTATAAGGCCATGCCATGCAAAAACTACACGACTAACAACTTGATACAGCTAGCTATTTATGGTTGCACCGCGTTGCAAAAGGTGTCATTTAGCGGCCATCCCGTTATTGTCTGACCGCACAGTATTCATCGCCTGTTTCATAATGCGCGGATATCCCGCATTCGAGCCGGTTCGCGGCTCCCTTCGGAACCCGTAATTTTCGATGACCGACGCCCTGACCTCCAGCATCGACGCTTCCCTTGCCCCGCTCGTCTTCGGCGATCTCCAAGGCTGCTGCGATCCGTTCCAACGCCTCCTGAAAAAAGCCGCACCCGCGTCAGACACCCCGCTCTGGTTCGCGGGCGACCTGATCAACCGCGGTCCGAAATCGCTGCAAACACTGCGCGAGGTGATCGCGCACGGCTCGCGAGCGACCGTCGTGCTCGGCAACCATGACCTGAACCTGCTCTCCGTCGCGGCCGGCTTGCGCAAGCCGAAAAAAGGCGACACGCTCGATGACATCCTGAACGCACCCGACGCCGCCGATCTCATCGAATGGGTCCGCCACAAGCCCGTCGCACATTTCGAGAACGACATCCTGATGGTGCACGCGGGCGTACTGCCGCAATGGGACGCGGCGACGACAGTGGAGCTCGCGCACGAACTCGAGCAGGCATTGCGCGCCCCGAACTGGAAAGAAACGCTCGCGGCGCTCTACGGCAACGAGCCGCATCGCTGGGAAGACAGTCTGAAGGGCGCGGATCGCCTGCGCGTGATCTACAACGCGTTGACGCGCATTCGCTTCTGCACGCCCGAAGGCGCAATGGAATTCGCCAACAACGGCGCCCCCGACGCCGCGCCGCCCGGCTATTTGCCGTGGTTCGACGTGCCCGGGCGCCGCACGCAGGACGTGACCGTCGTGTTCGGCCACTGGGCCGCGCTCGGCCTCATGATCCGCGATGACGTGCTCTGTCTCGATTCGGGCTGCGTCTGGGGCAACAAGCTGTCGGCCGTGCGGATGACGGCCGACCCCGCGCAGCGTGTGGTCACGCAGGTGAGCTGCTCGATGAAGAAGTGAGCGCCGCCTCGGCCATCGTTTCGACGACGGCCGGCGCACCACGCATGCGCTGCAGCGCCGCGTCGACCGCGGCCTGCGCTTCACTCGCAAGCAAGCGCCGGTCCGCGCCCGGCGCAAGCGGATCGCACACGTACAGATGCGCGGTGATCGCCCCCGCGCGCAACAGCGCGTTCAGCGAATCGTTGAGCGACATATCGCCGATATACGCGGGCGCAGTCGATTGCCGTCCTCGCGCGTCCTCGTACATCAGGCAGATCGGCTGCACCGGACACGATGCCGACACCGCCGCCTGAAACATGTTCGCGTGAAACGGCAGCAGCGACTGGCCATCGGTCGTCGTGCCTTCCGGGAACACGCACATCATTTCGCCCGAGAGCAGCCGGTTGGCGAGCTCGTGCATGATGCGCTTCGCGTCGCTGCGCTTCTCGCGCTGCACGAACACCGTGCCCAGTTGATGCGCGAGCCAGCCGACCACCGGCCACTTGCGGATCTCCGCCTTCGAGACGAACGGCGTCGGACGCCACGCGTTGATCACATAGATGTCGATCCACGAAACGTGATTGCCGACGACGAGCACGCCCGCATCGAGCCGCGCCTCGTCGTTATGCACGACGAGCTTCATCCCGGAAAGACGCAACATTTCGAGCGACCACACGCGATTCATCTCGGCGCGCTCGCTCGCGGACGCGCGTGGAAAGCGCCTCGCGACGATCCACATGCCGTACAGCAAGTGGACGGCGAGCCGCAGCTTGCGCAACGCGCAGCGCATGATCAGCGGCACTCGTACGCGACGTGACCGCCGACGATCGTCGCACGCACGCGCGCCGGCAGTTCGTAGCCGAGGAACGGCGTGTTGCGGCCCTGGCTCTTCAGTTTCTTCGGATCGACGCGCCATTCGCCCGCCGCGTCGAACACGCAGAGATCGGCGAGCGCGCCGGTCGTGATGCGGCCCGCGGGCAGCTTGAGCACGTCGGCGGGCGCGGACGAAATGCGCGCGAGCGCCTTCGCGAGCGGCACGTCGGCTTCGCGCGCCCACTTCACCGTCAGCGACAGCAGCAGTTCGAGACCAGTCGCGCCGGGCGTCGCTTCGGCGAAGGGCAAGAGCTTTTCGTCGTCGTCGAGCGGCGTGTGATCGGAGCAGATCGCGTCGATGGTGCCATCGGCGAGACCGGCGCGGATCGCATCGCGGTCGCGCTGCGAGCGCAGCGGCGGATCAAGACGGAACTGCGCATCGAAGTAGCCGATGTCGATATCGGTCAGATGGACATGATTGATCGTCACGTCGCAGGTCACCGCGAGCCCTTCGGCCTTCGCCGCGCGCACGAGCTCGACGCCCGCCGCCGACGACAGATGCGACAGATGCACGCGCGCGCCCGTCACGCGCATCAATTCGAAGATGGTATGCAGCGCGATGGTTTCCGCCGCCACCGGCACGCCCGACAAGCCGAGCCGCGATGCGACCGCGCCGCTCGCAGCCACCCCGCCCTTCGACATGTACGCGTCCTGCGGACGCAGCCACACGGTGTAGCCGTAAGTGGTCGCGTACTGCAGCGCGCGCTGCAAAGTGCGCGTATCGACGATCGGGTTATCGGCCTGCGAGAAACCGATGCAGCCCGCTTCGGTCAGCTCGACCATTTCGGTGATGGTTTCGCCCTTCAACCCGACGGTCAGCGCGCCGAGCGGATACACATGCGCGAGGTGCAGCTTCTGCGCGCGGAACTTGAGCATCTCGACGAGGCCCGGCTCGTCGAGCGTCGGATCGGTGTCGGGCGGGCACACGAGGCTCGTCACGCCACCTGCCATCGCGGCGGCCATTTCGGATTCGAGCGTCGCCTTGTGCTCGAAGCCCGGCTCGCGCAAACGCGCGGACAAGTCGACGAAACCCGGCGCGATGTAAAGCCCCGACGCGTCGATCACCTTCGCCGCGTTGAAATCGGCGGGCGCTTGGCCGATGCCGACGATCCGCCCCGCCGCGATGAATACGTCCTTGCGCGCTTCCGTGCCCGCGGCCGGGTCGATGATCGTGCCGTTCTGAATCTGGATCTTCATGTCGTCTTCTTCAGTCGCTGTTGCCGGCCACGATGCCCATCACCGCCATGCGCACGGCGATGCCGAAGGTCACCTGATTCAGGATCACCGACTGCGGGCCGTCGGCCACCTGCGAGTCGATTTCCACGCCGCGGTTCATCGGGCCCGGATGCATGACGATCGCATCGGGCGCGGCGAGCGCGAGACGCTCGGGCGTGAGTCCCCAACTCTTGAAATATTCCTGTGCGGAAGGCAGGAGCGCGCCGCTCATGCGCTCGTTCTGCAAGCGCAGCATGATGATCACGTCGACGCCCTTCAGACCTTCGTCGAGATTGTGGTAGACGTGCACGCCCATCTGGTCGAGGTTGCTCGGCAAGAGCGTGCGCGGTCCGATTGCGCGCACTTCCGGCACGCCGAGCGTGGTCAGCGCGTGAATGTCCGAGCGCGCGACGCGCGAATGCAGAATGTCGCCGACGATCGCCACGCGCAGCTTCGTGAAATCGCGCTTGTAATGGCGGATCGTGTACATGTCGAGCAGGCCTTGCGTCGGATGCGCGTGGCGGCCATCGCCTGCATTGATCACGTGCACATGCGGCGCGCAATGCTCGGCGATCAGATACGGCGCGCCGCTCGACGCATGACGCACGACGAACATGTCCGCGTGCATCGCGGAGAGATTGTTGATCGTGTCGAGCAGCGATTCGCCCTTGCTAGTCGACGACGCGTTGATGTTCAGATTCAGCACATCAGCCGACAAGCGCTTGGCCGCGATTTCGAACGTGGTGCGCGTGCGCGTCGAGTTCTCGAAGAAGAGATTGAACACCGACTTGCCGCGCAAAAGCGGCACCTTCTTCACCTCGCGGTCGGTCACGCTCACGAATTGCTCGGCGGTGTCGAGAATGTGCGTGACGATCGAGCGCGGCAGCCCTTCGATGGTCAGCAAGTGCTTCAGCTCGCCGTTCTTCGTGAGCTGCGGGTTGCCTTTGAGAAAGCCGTACCGGAATTTATCCGATGCGGGCGCGCCCGGAACGGCAGCGCCCTGGATGGCGGTGTTCATGATATTCCCGGATGTTTCTTTGGAAAGAAGCGTAAAGACGTAAAGCAGCCGCCATGTGCGCGTCAGTGCGCGCGCGGTTCGGTCGTGAACGCAAGTGTGTTGTCGTCACGGCGCGCGAGCACGAGATCCTCGTTCGCGGACACTTCGACCGTGCCGCCGGTAAAGCGCGCCGCGATCGGCATTTCGCGCCCGCCGCGGTCGGCGAGCACCGCAAGGTCGATCGACGCCGGGCGGCCGTAGTCGTACAACTCGTTGATCGCCGCGCGCACGGTGCGGCCCGTCGACAGCACATCGTCGATCAGGATGATGCGACGGCCGTTCACGTCGAAAGGCAGCTCGGTCGGACGCGCCTGGCTGTGCAGGCCCTTTTTCGCGTAGTCGTCGCGATGCAGCGCGACATTCACCACGCCGAAGTGCGGCGCGTCCAGGTCCTTCGCGAGCCGCTCGGCGAGCCACACGCCGCCGCTGTAGATGCCGGCGAGCACGGGGCCATCGGGTGCGGCAAGCGATTGTCCGAACGCGGCGCGAATCTGGTCGACGAGCGCACGGTAGAGCGTCTCGGCGTCAATGGAACTCATGATCGTCGGCAAGTCCGTCGAGGTATTGTTGAAGGATGACGCGGGCGGCTTCGGCGTCGATCTCGTCGAAGCGGCCGCGTGTGTTGGTCCGCACGCCGCGTTCGCGCAGATCGGCTTTGGCGTCGACGGACGAGTAGCGCTCGTCCACCCATTGCACGGGCACGTTGAAACGGCCGTTCACCTGATTGCCGAAGCGCTTTGCGAGCGCGCTCATTGCATGAGGCGTGCCGTCGGGATGCATCGGCATGCCGACCACGACAGCGTCGGGCTTCCACTCGTCGAGCAGTTTGCCCACTTCGACGAAGCGATATTCGCGATCGCGATTTTCCAGCGTAAGGAGCGCACGCGCGCTTTTCGTGAGCGTGTTGCCGACGGCCACACCGATACGCTTCTCGCCGTAATCGAATGCCAGCAGCGTGGCTTCGCGGCTCATGCGTGCCCTGCTTCGCCGGACAACATCGAGCGCGACACGCCGAGCAGCGAGAGCGCTGCTTCGAGGCGATCTTCGGCGGGCACGTCGAAGATGATGCGCGGATCGGCTTCCACCGTGAGCCAGCCGTTCTTCGAGATTTCCTCTTCGAGCTGCCCCGCGCCCCAGCCGGCGTGACCGAGGGTGAGCAGGAAGCGCTCGGGACCCTTGCCGCTCGCGACTGCTTCGAGCACGTCTTTCGACGTGGTCATGGAGAGGCCGCCGGGCACGCTCATCGACGAACTGTACGGCTCGCCCTCGCCCGCTTCGTGCAGCACGAAGCCGCGCTCGGTCTGCACGGGACCGCCGAAATACACGGGCAAATGGACGAGCGGCTCGATCTCGAGCTTCAGATCGATGCGATTGAAGAGCGACTGGAGATCGATATCGGTCGGCCGATTGATGACGAGGCCGAGCGCGCCCTTCTCCGTGTGATCGCAAAGGTAGACCACCGTTCCTGAGAATGTCGGATCCGCCATGTTCGGCATGGCGATCAGGAACTGATTCGTCAAATTGATGCGATCGGAAGTCTTGGACATAATTCAGAATTTTAACAAAGGCGCTGCGAGATGGCCGGCTTTGATGTGGGTTTGGTCTGGTTTCGGCGGGACCTTCGCGCGGCAGACAATGCTGCACTCTATCATGCGCTTACAAGGTGCCGCCGCGTGCTGTGCGCCTTCATTTTCGATCGCGATATTCTCTCGCCGCTCGATAGAAATGACCGGCGCGTACCGTTCATCCATGCAAGCGTCGTCGAGCTGGATCGCACGCTGCGCGAGGCCGGTGGCGCGTTGATCGTGCGGCACGGTCATCCGGTTCACGATATTCCGGCGCTCGCGCGCGAATGCGGAGTCGATGCGGTCTTCGCCAACCGAGACTACGAGCCGTCCGCGAAGGCGCGCGACGAGGCGGTCGCGCAGAAACTCGCGAGTCAGGACATCGCTTTTTTCACGTTCAGGGATCAGGCCGTCTTCGATCACGACGACGTGATGACAGGCGCGGGCAAGCCCTACACCGTCTTTACGCCGTATAAGCGCAAATGGCTCGCCACGCTCACGCCGGACGCGCTGAAGCCGTATGCGTCGGAGGATCATCTGAGCGCACTCGTGCAACCGCCGGCTGGCGTGACATGCGCGGTTCCATCGCTCGCCGCGCTCGGCTTTCCGGATGCGCACGGCCCCGCGTTTCCCGCGGGCACGAGCGGCGCTTACGAACTTTTCGACGATTTCCGCGACCGCATGACCGACTACGGTCGCACGCGTGATTTCCCCGCGCTGAAGGGCCCGAGCTATCTCGGCGTGCATCTGCGGCACGGCACGGTGTCGATCCGCGCGCTCGCCCCCAGCCCCCACGACGCGCAGCGCCACGGCGACAAGGGCGCGGAAACCTGGCTCGGCGAGCTGATCTGGCGGGAGTTCTATTTCTCCGTGCTGCACCATTTTCCGCACGTCGGTGTGCCGGGCGATCACCGCGCGTTCAAGCCGGAATACGACCGCATAGTCTGGGAAACCGGCGATGCCGCCGACGCCAGTTTCGCCGCGTGGTGCGCGGGTGAGACCGGCTACCCGCTCGTGGATGCGGCGATGCGGCAGATCAACACGTCCGGCTACATGCACAACCGGCTGCGCATGGTGGTCGCGAGTTTTCTGACGAAGGATCTCGGCATCGACTGGCGGCGCGGCGAGGCGTATTTCGAAGCGCACCTGAACGACTTCGAGCTCTCGAACAATAACGGTGGCTGGCAATGGGCCGCATCCAGTGGATGCGACGCGCAGCCGTACTTCCGGATCTTCAATCCGGTCACGCAATCGCGGAAATTCGACTCGACGGGCAAGTTCATCCGGCATTACGTGCCGGAACTCGCGGGCCTGCCGGACCGCGATATTCACGCGCCGTGGCTTGCGAAACCGGACGCGCTGAAGGCTGCGAAACTCTCGCTCGAGGCGGATTATCCGCAGCCGATTGTCGATCACGATGCCGCGAGAAAACGCACGCTCGCGCGCTACGACGTCGTGCGCGGACCGGGCGCAAAGCGCGACGCGCCGCCCGAGGACGATTAACGCGCGATCAGCGCCGGCTTCTCGATCATCGCGGTGAGCGCGACGATCGAGCCGCGGCCTTCGGAGGGCGCAATGCCGGCGGCCGCCTGATGCAGCATCGAGCGCAGCATTTGCGCGGCGCGCTCGGGCACGGTCGCATCGATGCCGCGCGTCGCGCCCTCGGCGCCATCGGCGTGGGTTTCTCCATGATGTGCGACGCGCCGCCACGCCAGACCGAGTGTGTCCGCCAGCAGCGCGACATGACCGAGGCCGAGCGCACAGGCCGCCGCACCCAGCCGATGCGACGCATCAGCCGCGGAGAGCGCCGCGGCTTCGTCCACGGTGCCGGTCTCGCTCGCCTGCGCGCCGCGCTCGACGAGCGCATCGATCGATGTCTCCGCACTCTGCAGGAAGTCTTCGTAGGCGGCCGCGTTGACGCGCAGCACGCCGAGATCGCGGGTTGCGGCGTCCGGCGTGGCTTCCTCGCTCGCCTGCGCGGCGCTCGCTTCCCACGCCGCCTCCGATGCCGGCGTCGCCGCGACGTGCCACGCCACGGTCAGGCCGTAGTCGCGCAGCACGTCGACGTGCCCGGCGTCCTCGGGCGCCGCGCCGTACAGCGCGAAATCGCGCCACAGAAGCGCGAGCGTCGCTCGCACCAGCGAACGGGGCGCGTACGACAGCGCATGCGCCTGGTCCGCCAGCACGAGGTTGAAGCGCGCGTAGAGACGCTTCGCGTCGGCGATATGGTCGAGCTCACCGCCCGTGCGTTCGGCGCGCTCGCGCAACGCACGGACCGTCGAGGACGCGAGCCGCCAGAAATCGTAGGGATCGGAACCGCGCAATTCGTCGAGACAGGCATCGAGGCGCGCGAAGGCATCGGCGGATTCTTCAGCCGGTGCGCGCAGGAGCTTGAGCAGCGTCTCCTCGTAGTGCGCCCGCACCCGCGCGAGGCGCTCGGGTGCAATGCCGCGCAGCGTCGCCGGCGCGATCGCGCGGCCCGCGAGCGCGAGGTCGTCGTAGGAAACCGGCGCGACGCGCGTGTGCGCGGCCAGCAGCGCATGCAGGCCGCGATAGTGATCGAAAAGCACGGTCGAGCACGAAAGCTCGCGCAGATTATGGCGCTCGACCGCGCCGCGAAACACGCCGATCGCGTCGGCAATGCGCGCGTGGCTTCCCTCCGAGTCGTCGCCAAGCGGCGCGACGAGCGCGAGCGCCTCGGCGAATCGCTGCCCGGGCAGCCAGCCCGCGGAATGCAGCGCGGCAATGGCGCGCTTCAACGCGGCCCCGGTTTCGCCCTGACGCTGAAACGCGTGCAGCGCGTCGGTCAGAGCCATTTCGGCGAGGCGCACCGATCCGCCGCGCGGATTGGGCAGGGCTTCGAAAGGAACGGGCAGATCGGGACGAGATGTCATAACAAGCGCTCACAAGCCGGTTCGCGGGCGCGGTGATCGAACGCCGCCGTCGCACGCGGTTGAAATGCGTCATCGGTAGGCGCGCACGGTGTCGCCACGCCTGCTTCAAGCGTATGCCTTGACGAGCGGGTGCGGGGATCGAATGTGTCCGACGAGACTTGTCGCACATTTCACTTCGTTCGCCAAACTCGCGCGATGCCGGAATCGCCGCAACGAAATCGCCCTACGCCTCGAAATCCGAAAAAAAACCAGGCAAACCGCACGGCGGCAGCCCACGCGCGGCACGCGTCGTCATCGTCGAACGCGGTCCGCTAAAAAACGCGCGCCGCATGACGCGAGTCATGCGGCGCGGCAGAACGACAAGATCAGATCTGAACCATCTCGAAATCTTCCTTGCGGGCTCCGCATTCGGGACAGGTCCAGTTGATCGGAACGTCCTCCCAGCGCGTGCCCGGCGCGATGCCCTCTTCGGGCAATCCCGCCTCCTCGTCGTAGATCCAGCCGCAGATCAGGCACATCCAGCTTCTGTATTCCATACTTATGCCGCGTCGATTGGTCGGTTGAAATTAGGACATGATGGTACCGTGTTGCCGTGTCGATGCCTAGCAAGCGGCCCGCCCGCTGTGCGCGCATCGTGACATCGGTCGAAACGGGCGCCGCGCAGGCTTGCGTCACCCCGAGCCCGCGCGCCGGAAAAAAGTGCGCAAAGAGAACAGCCGGACGGCATTAGGCCGCATAATCAGACATGACCGAGCGGGCATTCGCTCACGCGCCCGAGGCGCGGACGAGTTCGCTTAAAGCCGATCGTCCATTCAAGCAATCCAATACCATAATGTCCGCTTTTGCCATGACCGGCGACTCCCCCCCGATCGTTCTCACTTTCGGCCTTTCCGATCCCACGGGCGGCTCGGGCCTGCAAGCCGACCTGCTGACGCTCGCGAGCATGGGCTGCCACGGCGCGACCGTGCTCACCGGCTACGCGGTGCGCGACTCCGCGACCTGCGATGAAGTGACCGGGCTCGATCCAGACACCGTCGCAACTCAGGCGCGCATGTTGCTGGAGGACATGCCGATCGCCGCGTTCAAGATCGGCGCGGCGACCCGCGCGGAGCTCGTGTCCGCCATCGCCGAGGTCGTCTCCGACTACGACGATGTGCCGCTGATCCTTGCGCCCGATTTCACGCTCGACGACGAACACGTGCTGTCCGCCGACGAGCTCCGCGAATCGCTTGCCGATCTGCTCGTGCCGCAGACCACCATGCTGATTGCCGACCATGCCACGCTGCTGCAACTCGCCCAGCCGGACAGCGACGCCGAATCGCCGACGCTCGATTCCGCGATTTCCCACATCCTGGCGCAAGGTTGCGAGTACGTGCTCGCCATGGAAACGGGCACGCATCGGCACGTGAACACGCTGTACAGCGAAGAGGGACAAGTGCGACAGGACACGTGGGAGCGCGGCGTGCAGCGCATCATGGGCCTGACTGATACGCTCGGCTCCGCCGTCGCCGCCCTGCTCGCGAATGGGCAGGAGCCCGCCGAGGCCGCCCGCGAGGCGCAGGAGTACGTGTTCCAGGCCGCGCGCGCCGCGTTTCGCCCCGGCATGGGCGCGTATTTGCCGGACCGCTTCTTCTGGGCGCGCTCGAACGACGCCGACGAAGACGGCGACACGTCCTCGCTTCCTGATGATCCAACGGGACTGCCCGGAGAAGCCCGACACTGACACCCGAACAATAAGGGAGCGACGCGAGCGCATGCCATATCGACTGCCCCATCTGCACAAGCCCGGCCCGCAAGGCGCGATCCGCATCGGCTGCGCGGGCTGGGGCCTGTCGAGCGCCGTCTCCGCGAGCTTTCCGCATGAAGGCACGCATCTCGAACGCTATTCGCACGTGCTGACGTGCGTCGAGATCAACTCCAGTTTCTACAAGCCGCATCGCGAGCAGACTTACGCACACTGGGCGGAGAGCGTGCCCGAGTCGTTCCGCTTCTCGGTCAAGGTACCGAAGGCGATCACGCACGACGCGCGCCTCGTCGATACCGAATCCCTGCTCGACGAATTCCTCCAGGCGGCCGGACAACTCGGCGACAAACTCGGCTGCTGGCTCGTGCAACTGCCGCCGAGCCTGCCGTTCGATCACGACGTCGCCGAGTCATTTTTCGCGGCGTTGCGCGAACGCACGAAGTTGCCGGTGGCGTTCGAGGCGCGAGAGCATACTTGGTTCACGACGCACGCAGCGGCGCTTCTGAAGGCGCATCACATCGCATACGTGGACGCCGATCCGATCCCCGATGAATGCGAGATCAAGCATCGCGCGGACGCGTCGCTCGTCTATGTGCGACTGCACGGCTCGCCCGAGCTCTACAGGTCTTCCTACGGCTACACCTATCTCGACGAGCTCGCCCGCACACTGCATAACCGCGCGAAAAAGACGGCTGAAGTCTGGTGCATCTTCGACAACACCACCGAGAGCCATGCGCAGCCCAACGCACTGCATCTGATGGAGCGGTTGCGGATTCATCACAAGGTCTGACCACATTCGACGCCACGGAGATTCCCCGATGCATAAGCCGGCAGGACGAATTGCCCGTTTGCTTGGAGCCACGATGCTCGCCTCGCTGTTCAGCCTTGCTCTGCCCGCTCACGCTCAGAATGCCGCGCCGCCGCCGGGCGCGACGCCCGCAGGCGACGGCACGTTTTTACTGACGATCTTCCTCAAGCATGACGAATCGAAGACGCTGCCGCAGATAAACCAGCAACTGAAAGAACAAGGCTACTTCAAGCAGTTCCCGCCGCCGGGCGTCGAAGTGGTGTCGTGGTACGTGATGATGGGCATCGGACAGGTGGTGACGCTGCGTGTGCCCGCCGAGCGGCTGCGCGAAGTGAACCGCGCGATCGAGAGCACCGCGTGGGGCGGCTATCGCACGGAGTTTTACCCGACCTACGACTACAAGGCGGCCGCGCAGAAACTTCGCGACGAGATGAACAAATAACGTTTGTATGGACAAAAAACCCGCATCGCTGCGGGTTTTCCTTTGGCACGGCGCGAAACCTCTTCCGAAGCCCGCGCCGATGCAATCGGCCAAAGCCAGATTACATGTCCATGCCCATGCCGCCCATGCCGCCGGGCATGCCGCCAGGCATCGGAGCGTCTTCCTTCGGCAGTTCGGCAACGGCTGCGTCGGTCGTCAGCAGCAAGCCTGCCACCGATGCCGCGTTTTGCAGCGCGGTGCGCGTAACTTTCGTCGGGTCAACGACGCCGGCTTCCACCAGGTCACCGTACTCGCCGGTCGCCGCGTTGTAGCCGTAGTTGCCCGAACCTTGAGCAACGGCCGCCACCACGACGGAAGCTTCTTCGCCGCCGTTCGTGACGATCTGGCGCAGCGGCTCTTCCATTGCACGCAGAACGATCTTGATACCTGCGTCCTGATCGGCGTTGGCGCCCTTCAGGCCGTCGATCGCACGACGAGCGCGGATCAGCGCGACGCCGCCGCCAGCCACGATGCCTTCTTCCACAGCCGCGCGCGTTGCGTGCAGTGCGTCTTCGACACGTGCCTTCTTTTCCTTCATTTCGACTTCGGTCGCAGCGCCGACCTTGATCACGGCAACACCGCCGGCCAGTTTGGCCACACGTTCTTGCAGCTTTTCACGGTCGTAGTCCGACGTTGCTTCTTCGATCTGCTTGCGCACTTGCTTCACGCGCGCTTCGATGTTCGTGGCTTCGCCAGCGCCGTCGATGATCGTCGTGTTTTCCTTGGCCACTTCGATGCGCTTCGCCTGGCCCAGTTCAGCCAACGTCGCCTTTTCGAGCGTCAGGCCGGTTTCTTCCGCAATCACTTGACCGCCGGTCAGGATCGCGATGTCTTCCAGCATGGCCTTGCGACGGTCGCCGAAGCCCGGAGCCTTGACGGCGACGGTCTTCAGGATGCCGCGGATGTTGTTGACGACCAGCGTTGCGAGCGCTTCGCCTTCGACGTCTTCAGCGATGATCAGCAGCGGACGGCCAGCCTTCGCGACTTGCTCCAGCACCGGCAGCAGATCACGGATGTTCGACACCTTCTTGTCGTGCAGCAGCACGAACGGGTTTTCCAGAACGGCGACTTGCTTGTCCGGGTTGTTGATGAAGTACGGCGACAGATAGCCGCGATCGAACTGCATGCCTTCCACGACGTCCAGTTCGTCTTGCAGCGACTTGCCGTCTTCGACGGTGATGACGCCTTCCTTGCCGACCTTGTCCATCGCTTCAGCGATGCGCTCGCCGATCGACGTGTCGCTGTTCGCCGAGATCGAGCCGACTTGCGCGATTTCCTTGTTGGTCGTGCAGGGCTTGCTGATCTTGCGCAGTTCATCGATCGCGGCCGTGACGGCTTTGTCGATGCCGCGCTTCAGGTCCATCGGGTTCATGCCCGATGCGACGTACTTCATGCCTTCGCGAACGATGGATTGCGCCAGAACGGTAGCGGTCGTTGTGCCGTCACCTGCGTTGTCGCTGGTCTTGGAAGCCACCTCCTTGACCATTTGCGCGCCCATGTTCTGGAGCTTGTCCTTCAGTTCGATTTCCTTCGCGACCGAGACACCGTCCTTGGTGACCGTCGGGCCGCCGAAGGAGCGCTCGAGCACCACGTTGCGGCCCTTCGGACCGAGCGTGACCTTGACCGCGTTGGCCAGGATGTTCACGCCTTCGACCATCTTGGCGCGTGCGGAATCGCCAAAAGTGACTTCTTTAGCTGCCATATCCAAACTCCTTGATTCGATTCGGTTTGCTGGCTTCGCTCAGCGCGCCCGAAAGGGCTGCGGCTTGTTGGCGAAGCCGAACGTGCAGGAAGGATGCTTACTTGACCAGAACGGCCATGATGTCTTCTTCGCGCATGACGAGCAGTTCTTGCCCGTCGACCTTGACGGTCTGGCCGGCGTACTTGCCGAACAAAACGCGGTCGCCGACCTTCACGTCGAGAGCGTTCTGCACGCCCTTGTCATCGCGCTTGCCCGGGCCGATGGCCAGGACTTCGCCTTGATCCGGCTTCTCAGCCGCGGCTTCCGGAATCACGATGCCCGATGCGGTCTTGGTTTCCTGGTCCAGACGCTTGACGATGACGCGATCGTGCAAAGGACGAAGGTTCATACACACTCCTCTTGATTGAGACTGAAAACACGGGAAAAACCCGTCCGTTGAGAACAATCTCGCCGGACGGCAATCTTGTTAGCACTCTCGTGCAGTGAGTGCCAATTATATGGACCGAGTTTGACAATTTCAAGGAGGGGCACGAACTGTCGAAGTTCACCCAACATTGAGCTACGTTCGTCGAACGTTGAACCGCTAAACCGCGAGTACACGTTGCTTACGGCGCAAGATCTTCCATCAGATCAGCGGTTTACGATGGTGGGACGCGACTCCCAGCCCGGGCCGTCACTGCGTGCGGGCCGGCTGAAGAACCAAAATGAAACGACTCGCCCACGCAAAGAGTTGTTCCTTCGAAGTTAGGTGTTTACCCTTCCTCGAGCCGCCTCATCCATCGACGTTTGCCATCAAAGATATGAAGGTAATTCCAACGCAGTCGGCATCATTGGAGAATTGGGAGCGTCACGATGTGCGGATTCGATGCATCGAACGTCGCTACGCGACCCCATTTCGGCCACTCCGCGACTGCGAGATAAACGGCCGTCCTCGAAAGCTCAACGGCCGTTGGTTACTTCAATAAAGATGCAAATGGCGATGTGTCAGTCAACGATGGTGCGCTGCGCCAAAGTGATCCGACATCTGCGTGCGTGATTGCCCGATACGTAACAAGCACGGCAAGTTCACTGCGCGACGAGAGTCAGTTGACTCTCGCCTAAGCATTCGTTCCGCCATCAACCGTTAGATTCGCTCCGGTGATATACGCCGCCTCGTCACTAGCAACAAAAGCGACGATCGCCGCAATTTCGTCGACGTGCCCGTACCGCTTAAGGGCAGTCATCTCTAGCTGCGGCGTGGCCCAATCACCCCCTGCTGGGTTGAGATCCGTGTCAATCGGACCGGGTTGAATATTGTTGACGGTGATAGCGCGTTCGCCCACCTCGCGGGACAGGCCTTGCGTGAACATGCGTATAGCAGCCTTCGTCGCAGAATACGAAACAAGGCCGGGCGTCATCATTCGCTCGCCCACGCACGAGCCGATATTTATGATGCGACCGCCAGTCCTCAGGTGCTTGAGAGCCGCTTGAGTTGACAGGAACACGCCTCGGATATTCAGGTTGATCACGTGGTCCAATTCCTCCAGCGTCGTCACTTCAAACGGTTTTGGAATCGCTGTGCCTGCATTGTTGACGAGAATGTCGAGGCCGCCATACGCGGTAATCGTCTGCTGTACCACATTATTGATTGCCTCTGCGCTTGCGGCATCGGCCTGGATTGCGATCGCCTCGCCTCCAGCGGCTTCAATTGCTTTCACCACGGTTGCAGCGGCTTCACTGCCTTTAGAGAACGTGATCACCACGCGTGCTCCATCCGCGGCCAATCTTCTGGCAATCGCAGCACCGATGCCCCGCGAACCGCCTGTCACGATGGCAACCTTATTACCTAGCTTAGCCATAAGAACTCCATATCCTCGTCGAGTGGAAAGATCCACTTCGCCGCCCCAGACGAAGCAACACAACAAGCGGCGACGAAGTGGTGAAACACTTTGCTTTCAAGGGACCGTCAATAAGGCAGGACCTCCGGAATTTCCGGGACAATGCCCAGCTTGGAGAAGGAATCGCTTGCATCTCCGCACGTCCATACGACGAGGCGATTCGCGCGGCAACTGGCAGGAAGTCTCCAAAAGCGGATGCGAAGACGGATGCCGGATTAGTACTGAGGCATTTACCGCTCGCCACTAGTGCGTGAAATCGTGGGCTTTTGTCACGACCGTCAAGGCTGGAAGACTTCCACGCGGGCGATCTCGATCGCGAATTTTGCGTTTCACCCGAAGCGCGTCGAGCCCCTTCAGCAGGGACTCCGTATCCAATCCGTTTCGGTAGTCGAAGTCGACGTGCGCAAAAACGACAACGCCGTCCTCCTCGAGAATGTAGGTCGCTGGGACCGGGACGAGAAACACGCCCGACTTGCGTATCCTGGGTGGTACATAGCCCAGATCTATATAGCGACTGCGCAGTTCCTCCGGAAGATCGAAGGTTAAACCGAACGCTCGCGCAAGGCCGAGGTCGGTGTCGACGAGTTTGGGAATCGGTAACACGCCAGCGCGATCGTCCGATTGACCAGGCGGAGCAACGGCAAGCGCCCTCGCTCCCGAGGCAGCAATACGCTCATGCACGGCCGAAAATCGCACGAGGTTTTCTTCACCGAATGCACACCACGAACCACGCTGGAAATAGAGCACGACCGGACCCGCGCGCAGCAGTTGATCCAGCGCGACGCGGCGGCCGAGCGTGTCATGCAAGGCAAACGTCGGCGCCCGGGCTCCCGCATGCAGCGCGTTCGTTGCTGCAGCCGCCTTCGAGACCATCGTGATTTCCGCCGCGGCATCCGTGTCCACTACCACTTGTGCTTGACTCATGATCGATGTCTCCATCGAAGCCGGCCGCGCATCGCAACGGCCTGCGCACGGCCGGCTTTCTTGCTGTCACGCTGCATCCCGCGAACGCCCGAACAAGCCGTTACACCGCCTCGGCACTTTCTTCATCCTGGACAGTGCGGCTTGCTGCCTGCTGCACTTCATACATTGGAAAGTCCGAGTAGTTCTCTTCGTTACCTCCCCAGAACGCCGCGCGGACATAAGGCGTGAGCGGCAGATCACGCGCCAGGCGAGCGGGAAGATCCGGGTTCGACGAGAAGTGACGTCCGAATGCAACCAAGTCGGCCACGCCCGACTCGACGACCGCGATCGCACTTTCGCGATCGAACCCGCCCGCCGCGATGATCGGACCCGCGAAGTGAGGACGCAGATACGCCGCCGCCACGACAGGATGGCCATGATGCAATGTATCGTCCCCCTTGATACGCGGCTCGATGACGTGAAGATAGGCAATCCCGTACGAGTCGAGCACCTTGGCGACATGGCTGAACGTCGCCTCGGGGTCGCTGTCGGATACGCCGCCCCATTCGCCCGACGGCGAGATCCGCACCCCGACGCGATCCGCGCCGAACACGGAAATCAGCGCTTCGAGTGCCTCGCGCATGAAACGCACACGGTTCTCGACCGGGCCACCGTATTCATCGGTACGCCGGTTCGTGCCGTCCTGGATAAACTGGTCGACGAGATAGCCGTTGGCCCCGTGCAATTCGACACCGTCGAAGCCGGCCTTCTTCGCGCGTTCCGCAGCCTGACGGAAGTCTTCGACAATCCCCGCAATCTCGTGGGTTTCCAGCGCACGGTGCGGCGACGCCGGAACGAACCCGTCCGTGGTGAGCGCAACGCCTTCGAACGGCACCACCGAGGGCGCGACGGGCGAGCCGCCGTCGTTGACTTCGACGTGGCTCTGACGTCCACCGTGGATCAGTTGCAGGAACGCACGACCACCCTTCGCGTGCACCGCGTCGGCGATCGCCTTCCAGCCCGCGTCCTGACCGTCGTGGAAGATGCTTGCCGCGCCTAGATACGAGCGCGCCTGCCGTGAGATGCTCGCCGCTTCGATGATGACGAGGCCCCCTTCCGAAGCACGCTGACCATAGAAGCTCGCCATCATCGGGCTGGGAATATCATCGGGCTGAATGGTGCGCAGACGGGTCATAGGCGCAAGGACGACACGATGAGCGAGGTCATAGGTGCCGACTTTGCTGGAACTAAACAGCTTGGTCATGATGTTTCCTTTGAGAGTATGGTTGCGCACCCCAGGGACGGGTGCGTCACGCGATGCGTTGAGATCAAATGTAAAGAACCGGCGGGGCCGGATATAGCCCTCTATCAGGATGAGGTCTATTCCAGATGGGGATAAATCGGCGACGCGAATGGCTGTGCGTTGCGGGCTGCCACCGCCACGCGGGCATGAGGCCTCCACATCGAATGCGTCTTGCCAGGTGAGGTACGCTGTCGGCACGGCAGACGCCGCACCTTGCTGGTGCTTCGAACCCTGCGCTCGCGGCGCCTCATCCATTCTGCGCAGCTCAGGAGAATTCCGATGGACCGCCTTGCCGCATTCGAGATTTATATCCGCGTCGTCGATACAGGCTTGTTCTCCGCAGCTGCGCGCCATTTCGACATCGGCCAGCCGGCTGTGTCGAAGGCCGTGGCGCAACTGGAGGAATGGCTCGGCGTCAAATTGCTACTGCGCTCGACCCGTGCGTTGACGCCAACCGAGGCGGGGCAAAATTTCTACACACGTGCGAGGCGTGCCGTCGAGGAATCGGGCGCGGCCGTGCTTGCCGCACGGGGCACGGCTGCGGGACTGACAGGAAAGCTTCGCGTGTCCGCCGCAGTCTGCTTTGCAAGGCTGCATATCGTTCCAAAGTTGCCCGGCTTTCTGAGCAAGCATCCCGACCTGGAAGTCGAACTGCTCCTTGACGACCGCAATATAGATCTCGTCGAAGAAGGCGTCGATCTGGCATTGCGAATGGGTGATCTGCGCGATTCAAACATGACCGCCCGACGCATCGGCGAGGCTCGCCGGCGCGTACTAGCGACACCCGCGTACTTTGATCGCTGCGGCATTCCGACGAAGCCTGCAGATCTGCTCGAGCATCACGCGGTGGTCTACACGCGCGACATTAACAGCGGCGAGGACTGGACATTCCGCAGGGACTCCGTCGAGCAGTCCATCAGACTACAGAGTCGCGTGAAGATATCCGCGACCGAGGGATTGCGCGCCGCCGTCTTCTCGGACATCGGCCTTGCCGTCGCGTCCGAATGGGCGTTTTCTCCCGAACTAAAATCGGGAGCGGTCGTCGCCGTCATGGATGACTGGAAGCTGCCGGGTATAGCTCTCTCCGTGCTGTATCCGACGGGGCGTATGGCGAGCGGTAAAGCGCGTCAGTTCGCTGCTTTCGTTGAAGAATGTCTGTCGGCCGAATTTGCGCCGACGCTCCTTTCTGCGTGAAAGATCCAGGGTAGTCGACAGCGGCGATAACAACAGCCGCGTACCTTCTTGCGTAGCGAACCGCTTGAGATTCGATCTCGAATGGCTGGTTAAGGCGAGTAGGCGGTCGACTTGCGCCTGCACTACGAGCGTCGCCTCCTGGCCGAACCCGGAAATAGCAGTGAGTCGGAGGATCACTGGACCCGACCAGCGGCGAACTTCCGGACCCGACCCACTCCGGTCAGATCACCTTCTCCAAAACGGTCAGTCAGCGGAATTCAATTTTGCGGACTGGAATGCCATAAGCGGCCGTTGGCGACTTCGCCCAATCGAGCATATTCAGCCGTCGGCTCACGCGTGCGCACGACATTCAAACGGCGCTTCGACCGAGATACTGGTTATTCGCGGTGTCTATTACTTCGCTGCCTGTGAGGCCCGAGCGAATGTTGGTTGTCCAGCCCTCAAGCGGACAACATGGTGCTCGTCCAGCAGATACTCCGCGCTTGGTCGTTATCGGCAATTTCGGCTAATCGACAGCCATCGCCAGCGTCGCGCCTGGACGCGCACAGAGTAGCGGTGCAGCAGGCTAGGTTAGCGAACGCTCAGCTAGCCGCTGTGTTCAGCTCGTGGGTGGCCGCTGCTTAGGAGAAGGCATTGACTGTCACCGCTTTCGCGAATACGTCCGATGAAGCGACTAGGTCATGCATATGCGATCACTCATATGCAGTGCGCCCTCATTTCAGCCTCAATCGAAACAGTAGCGAGCCCCTGTCCGGATAGTCGTACTGTACGGGCAATTCGCTGCCGGAAATCTGCTCGAATCCATGGCGCCTGTAAAATGTGTGCG
This sequence comes from Caballeronia sp. INML2, assembly GCF_023631365.1. NCBI lineage: Bacteria > Pseudomonadati > Pseudomonadota > Betaproteobacteria > Burkholderiales > Burkholderiaceae > Caballeronia > Caballeronia sp. INML2. The sequence continues at coordinate 101,546 of NZ_JALQDH010000024.1, forward strand.
ACCGGGCAGCACTCGAGGGCGTATCGAGGACGATCGTAGTGAGCCCGCGCGAGCGTGCGAAGGCGATCAGCGATTCATACAGTCGCGACGCACAATCCTTATCCTTGCCGCGCCAGTCGACGGCCACGAAAAACTTCTTAAGCACCGCCACTTCCGGCGTTTGAATCATCAAGCCGATGGTGCCGACGACTTTCTCTTGCTCATCGAGCGCGACCCAGAAAGCGCCGCCAGCCGACAGGTAACTTCGTTCGATGTCGACCAGGTCCGGTTGATCGTCGAGCGATATATCCAACCCCGCCTCAACATTCTGGATATTCAGGATCAAATTGACGGCTTCCTGCTGATGCGAAGCAGTGAACGAAACCACGAAAGGGGCGCGAGAATGACGGGTGGACATGATGAATACCTTGGTCTTGGTTAAGGGAAGGATCACCACACCTTAGCTGCGCAGGCTCAGCGGCATCTAGAACGTTCTTGAGCCGGCGTGCCGGGCGACTGCGCCGGGCGTCATTCCAAACATTGCGCGAAAGTGCCGACCCATGTGGCTCTGGTCGGCAAACCCCGTTGTCATGGCGACTTCGGCAATCGGCATCGCGTCGAGGAGAAGGCGCTTGCACCGTAAGAGACGATGCACGAGTTGATAGCGATGCGGACTGAGGCCGTACACAGCCGAAAAGCGGCGACAGAACTCAGGCACCGACAGCGATGCTTCGCGAGCAAGTTCGGCAAGCGAAACGTTGCGATCCAACGATGCGCGCAGATATTCGCAGACCCTCTGAATCGACGGTTCCGCGGTCGCCGACGAAAGCGAACCGGTATGTGTAGTGATTGGCTGCACCGCCGCGCACACGCGCTCCCAAAACAGCGACCATTCGATATGACACGAACGATCCTCGTTGGATGCCGCGTGGAGCCGCCGCGTCAGCGCAGCGAATTCCGCCACCAACTTCGGATGGGTCAAAGGCTTGAAGATAGCCTCGGGTTCAATACGGTGGATGGCGCAACGCATACGCCACTCGACGTCGGGCACGTAGAGCATCACATACTCGCAGCCTTGTTGGTCAATGCCGCGTCCCGCGTGCGCGACACCCGGTGCGAGCGTGTAGATCTGGCCCGCTTCGACGATCGCAGTCTGGCCATCCCGCGGTGACGTGTCCTTCGCCCCACTCAGTACGGCACCAATTGCCCATGTATCGTGTGCGTGCGAGGCAAATCGGTGCCGGCTGAATCGGGCATGAAAAACCTCGACGTTCGCTGTCACGCAACGTTTGAGGCGCGCGAATTCCAAGGGGCCTGTTGGATATGTGGGTGCTGGCATGCGTGGAATTTTGCCATGACATGCATATCGGCCACGAGGGTTTCTCCACGACGTTCGGCATCGAGGCGAAGGAATGACGGCTGTGGATTCAAAAGGCGACATTGGAGTCTTGACCGCTTCAACGGCGTCAACGGGTCGAGGCTGTGCGAAAACAAGTGAGGCATCTCGGCGAGGCAGACGGACGGACCTGGTCAATCGACGAGCGGTCGGATAGGTGCGGTCGCCAAAGAAAATTCCGCCTCGCTTTCGATCAAGGCGACTCGCCGCTTGCTTTCATATCTTCATCGCTTCGATCAACGACGACGCGCCTAGAATACTGATTGCTCGCTTCAGGTTGTACGCTAAGACGTGAAGGCTCATCTCGGTTCGCACGCGCGGGAGGGTCTTCATCAAGAAGTGCGCGGATCCCATCCAGAACTTGAGCGTACCGAATGGGTGTTCGACCGTCTGTCGTCGCAGTCTTGCAGTATTTGGATTCTTATCAAGGCGACGCTGCATGTCCTCAAGTACCTTCTCATGTTCCCATCTCGCTATCCTTCGATAGGGGCTCTGAGTGCATTGCGGCTTGAGTTTGCAACTTGGACATGCTGACGGCCAATACTTGTGAATTGTCAATCCTGCCTCGACCGTCTTGAAGCGCCAAATCGCTTTTTCTCCTGCCGGGCACCGGTACGCATCTTCAGCCTCAATGTAAACAAAATCTCTCTTGTCGAAACGGCCCTCTGCTTTGCTGTTCGATGTCAGCGGTTTGGGAACTAGCGTCTTGATCCCTTGCTTTTCGCAGCGCAGAATCTCATCGCTCTTGTAGTAGCCCCGATCGGCAAGCGCCGTCAATTTCTTTTTGCCGATTGCGTCTCGCGCCATCTCTGCCATTCTCGCCAACTGCGTTCGATCATGTCCAATGCTGACGACGTCATGTGCAACGATCATGTGGTTCTTAAGGTCTACAGCCGTTTGTACGTTATAGCCGACCATTCCCGTGCCGCGCCCACTGGTAGCCATTGAGCGAGCGTCCGGATCCGTTAGCGAGATTTGGCCATCGGGCGCCGCGCGCATTCGCACTTCAATCTCGCCGAGCTTCTGCACTTGCGCCTTGAGACTCTCG
>NZ_JALQDH010000025.1:0-9927 GCF_023631365.1 Caballeronia sp. INML2
CATCGGTCAGCGCTGGTCACTCAGCAACGCCGCGAACCGCGGATTGCCGGACGCGAGGGGCAGCGGCACGAAACACCGCCTAGCTCAATAACGCGTAGCCGCCACCTTGCCCCATAGCCGCGCCCACCGCCCCGCCTGCGCTTTTTCCGAAGGTGTTGTAGCAACAATCAAGCGCCCGACCGCCACCGTTACGCGGCGCTGCGCATAAGCTTGGCGCTCGTGCTTACGTTTCATGGCAAAGCGCTCCCCACAAATTCGATCCTATCTGGCTGCGAACTGACTGCTAGCCCTATAGGGCGCTGACGCTATCCCCATCACCTCCACAACGCGCTGCTGCAAGTCGCGGCCACGCAATCGGCAACGTTCTTACGACCTGACCTTTGTGCGCGTGGCCGACCAACCGCGCGAGCTTTCATTGGGCGCCCATGACGCCCGGCGCAGAGGTCAACGGCTTTACGGCTTGTCCGCAGGCTTCCTGAGAGCCATTTTTACGGTCATGTCTCACCGTGCGCGGCATGCATGAAAACCCGCGCCCGCTCAGCCTCCGCTATCACCCGCTTCTTAAGTACAGACCGGCCAGTCGACGCATACCCCATTACCGCTTCAAATTCATGCGGCCGATGACGCTTGAATCTGTTGAAAAAGTCGTCACCTGGAAGTCCGTTATCAAGTGTCATTAGGCAGCCATAGTCAAGTTCAGCGCAGTCTCCGAGAAGCGCAATAGCATCCTCCAAGGCCCTGTAGCGCAGCGTCAGAGGTTCCTCGTGAAGGAAAAGCGTGTGAAGTTTCTGATAGGGCACGAACCGCTGTGTCTTAGCAGCGCACCGTAGAAGAACAGCAATGGCGTTGATTCGTTCGTTATCGCGCACGCGGCACCCCCTAAACTCCTACCGGGTGAGAAAATCAGTCGCAGCAAGACGGCGGCGACACGGTAGAGGAGGTGGAAAACGACCCCCGTAGATTTGCTGTCCAATTTTTTCAATATACCTAGATCTCGGCTTCGTCAACACCTTCACGCTGCGCACGATAACGGAGATTGACGATGCGCGAAACCGTGGCAAACGGCACCTGCTGCGCCAGCATCGGCACCAGCGCGTCGAACAACAACGTCAAGCTGCCGACACTTGGCCGTCCCGATCCGGTTTGACCAGCCGTACCGAAAGATCCGGGCGTCAATGGATTAACGGCGTTACTGCGCCGTCCATCACGGATGGGGTCGAGACGACCGTCGGCACGAGGCATCGCTATTGACTCTCTTCAGCGGCAGCACCGTGATATCGTGGCCGACCACTGGCAAAATGGCAAAACGACGACGTGTTCAATACACCGCCGCTGCCCCTGCTGGACGATGCTTAAAGCGTCGATGTACCCAGTAATACTGTTCCGGGCAGTTCAAAACCTGCTCTTCGAGAAACGCATTCATGCGACGCGCATCCACCGCGTCGTTTTCGGACGGAAAATCGTCGAACGGTTCGAAAACTGTCAACTTATATCCTCGGTAATTGGGCAACACTTGAGTCACGAAAGGTACGACCCGTGCATGCCCGAGCCGCGCAAGTCGCGAAACCGAAGTGAGCGTGCAAGCAGGGACGCCGAAGAATGGAACAAAAACAGAGTTGTCAATGCCGTGGTCCATGTCGGCTGCGAGCATCACGGGTTTGCCTGAGCGCAACAGTCTCACGATCTTTCTCGCACTGGTCGAGCGTTCAATCATTTCTGCGCCGAACCTGCCGCGTTGTCGCCTGGCCAGGTCGCACAAGCGTGCATTCGACATGCGCGTGTACAAAGAGGCAGCAGGCAAGCGAGTCGAGTAAAGGATGCAGCCAACCTCGATTGCGACGAAGTGAAAACCCATAAAAATGGTTGGCGGAGCATCCTTGTCGTGAAGATCAATTTTGCTGTCGATCTCGACGTGCTTGTTCAGCGATTGCGCGCTACCGAACCACTGAATGCCTCGCTCGAGATAGCTCCGCACGACGTGGCGGAAGTGGCTCCGCGCAAGATCATCGTATTCGGGTTCTGTCTTGTCGGGGAAACAGAGACGCAGATTGACCAAGACGATGTGTTTGCGTCGACTTGGAAGCACATACAAAGCTGCCCCGATCGCGCTGCCGAGCCTGGCGACCAGCCCGTAAGGAAGCAGAGATAATGCTCGTAGCAGCGCTACGGTGAGAACAAAGCCAACTTGATCCAAAAGTCTCTCCTGATGCGATCGAACGTCGAAAGCGAGCTTGCATATCGACGCCTACCCAATTTCACTGCCGACTGACAGATCCGCCTTGTTTCAGAACGACAACTCGGAAGAGTTGCCGACCGTGGTGCTTCTTTTCGACTGCGCTAACCGGCGGACCCCTCGTCCGAACGTCCCCGCGAGGCGGCAGACCAACGGGGCGATGGGCCGATGCCAGCCGAGGTGAGCACGGACGACGTGCCGGATCAGAAGAATGGTCCCTGCTCACACTGACGGCAGCAGACTCAAGGCATACGGCATAAGACTGAGAGGCCGAGGCATCCCCATCCAAAGCTGCACCTTCGCAACGCACGTAGATGGGCTTGCGGCGCTTCGCTAAGGGCCGAGTGTCCTGCCTACGACGAGATCACCGGCGGCCGGCGCATCCGCCAGCGGCGGCGTTGACGCCACCGTGGCCGGGGGAGATGGCGGTATTGAGGCCTTGAGCAGATGCCCACTCGACGTGAGGAAAATGGCAAGCAACAGAACGGCGACCATGATGTTTACCCTGTACGTGCTGCCAGTGACGGGTTGGTACACGTGATCTGGAGCGGTTGAATACGGCTACGGAAAATCATTCCTCTAAGCCCGGCCTGAATGAGGATTGTGTGACAACACGGCGACATCGCTGACTACCCGCGGACCAGCGGCCAGCGGCTCAGTGCTGCCCCCAGTAGACGTCTCTAGACGCTCGTTAAGCACGGCACTTGAGGATGTAAGGCGCTGTCACTTTGACTATCACGTCCTAGCGTTGAATCGGTCGGCCGTGTTCAACGCGACCCGACAGTGAATGCAATTTGGCAGACGGCCACGCAGCGCCGCAACGACATCAGCGAATCCCGACTAGTGCTTGACACCCGAGGTTAATGTCGAGACACAACTGCAGCAGGCTTCGGGGAACACGTCTTTTACTGGCCCACGCGCTGATGAGCTGCCGCGACCGCAATGTCGCGCTTTTTCTTCGCTTCGGCTTTCTTATGGTCATACACCTTTTTTGCCGTGGCGACCTCCCGGTTATATTCATGGTCCGCCGCGGCAACTTGCTGGTGCATCCTCACTATCTCGTCGGGATGTTCAGTGGCCGTAGATCCGCTCGCTCCAGAGTTGTTTTGCGCCTGTACGCCCGACAGGGGCGCCAGCACCAGCGCAGCGCTGACCAGCAATGCAACTGCGTTCTTCATGAAGCACCTCCCATTTTGATACCGGCATCGCAGTTCACTATGAACACTTGCAGGCTCGGGCCCCGTTCGCCAGGACGCCAGCTGTATCAGGAATTGTCGCTACCTGCTGCCAAGCCAATGTAACGCGCGTCGGCATCCGTCAGCGACATCTCGCGAGTGGTGTGGTTGATCAGACGTGTTCTAAGGTGCGTTTCGAGTAAGACAATAGCCCGACTAACCAGCGCATTTGAGACGTTGAGTTCGCGAGCAACGCAGCAGAAACTCTCCGTCTCCGCTACGCGCACGAAGACACGTATCGCCTGGATCGTGCTCATCTTATCGTCCTCATGCGCCGCGTTGTCCCTACCACCACCGGAGCGCACACTCAGCAAAGCGGGAGCGCGAAGCGAATACGGAGCGTTATCTCAATTCTCTACGCTTATTAGATAATCCTTTCCAAGCCGTTTGTCACCCGCTATTCCAGCGGCTCGCCGAGTTTCTTCCGGCATTGCAGTAAATGTTACGGTGCGCAACCCTTCACATCATTCAGGAAGGTCGTTCCTGTCTCGTCCCGCAAGCGATTAGGCAAGCTCGGATTCGGGAAGTCACTGGAAGTTTCTGCGTGGCGCCTCGAACCACAACGTAGTGCGGGGTGCCGGGAGCGAGTGCTATGTGAAATTCACGCGGGGGTCAACGCGGCTCATGACCCAGCCATCGATACTGCACCGCCAACGAGATCGCCTTGTAATCACCGCCGGCCCGCACGATTAGGCCTTTCGACGCGGCCACCTTTGCTGACCAGCTACGCGTAATGGGTATCGACAAAGTAGCGCCGTATCGGACGTTGTTCTGCCGGTCGTCGTTCGCGACGCCGTTTATCATGGTGGCGCCACCGGTGTAAAAGCCCAAGTCTGCGGCGAGCCAAAGTCCAGGCCGGAAAGTGTATCCACCGTGAAGCTGGAGTACAGACATCGGCGCCTGGCTTCGGTGGGCGCTTCCCAAGAACTCAGTGTTCTCGGTAAATAGCCAGATGCCGAAGGCCACCTCGGCGAACCAGTTTCCGATCGGCTGGGAGATACCGAACTCGGGTTTCAATGCCCATCGGTTGGCGCCTACATTGATGAGGCGGCTCGGTTGATACTGGCCAGTCGGTGCGACGACCACGAGGCTCGCGCCGACTATCGTTTGCGGTGCTCGACGGGCGAATTCCTCCGGCGTGAGCGCCGGTCCGCCGAGCAAATCTACGGCAAACCGCACTCGCACGTCGCCCAGTCCCGCACGATGCACCTGGTTTGGTGCATCGAAGACCCTGCCAGAGACATCGCCGCTTACGAACGGCACAGCGAATCCGACTGATGCGGTACGGCCACCCAGGTCGAACACACGCGCGTATCCGAAGCCAAACGCGTTGATGGTTGCGTGTATGTCGGTAACCGGGAGCGAGGGGTCCGTGAGGACCTGACCAGTGAAGCGTGTATAGCCGGCCACAAGAAAGTTGGTTCCTGTGGGTGCGGCGGAGTACGCCCGCGGCTCAAGCTCCTGGGCGTCGGAATCCGTTACAGGCAGCAGCATCGCCAGTGCGACCAAGAGGCGCGCCAACGCGCCGGTGAACGCGATGCGTTTCGTCGCGGACCAAAAGCGTCGTAAGATAGCCAATCAATGGGGAAATGCGCCCAGCCATACTGCGAGCTTCCACAAAGCAAGCACGCACAATATTCCGACGATTGTGGCAATGATAATTTGTCGCTTGCAGGCAATCGGGTCGCCTAAATGATGCCGCTCTGCTACGCGTATCAGTCGCATCTTGGCCACCTCAATTGTGAGCCACCGCATTTCGATACTAGCACGTAAAAAATGACTGACGGTTCCGTGAGGATCAAAAGATTGAGCAAGGTCAGCAAAGCTAAATGGACTTATCACATTGAAAGGGCCTGAATCAGCGAATTGATCGCCTTTTGTTAGTCCTGCCGATCGACCGTGTACCTCGGCGCCATGATACGCTGATACGTGCACGCAAATCGCATCATGAGAAGGACCGCGAGCGTGAACACGTAGCCAGACGACGATGGCTTCGACCTCTTCTCGTGCTATCTTTGCCGGGCGGCATGCGCAGCAACCATTCGCGCTCCAGCGGCTTCAGGTTCGGCGACAAGGTCATGCGATCGGTCGCCATGACGGACGCGAGCTCGCCGGTTCATCCAGAGGGCAAGGATGCAGGCATTGCACCGCAGGCGTTTCCCCTGTGGCAAGACACTCAGGACCAGCGCGAAAGCAAGCAAAGATTCGAGATACCGGCTTCGATGTGTGCTCGTATGACGAAGCTGCTTGAACCGCGCATCATCCAAGACGATCGGAGCACGCGCCATGACCAAACCTCTCTATCTCGATGACCTGAAGATTGGCCTGCAATTGGAATCGCCGACCTTCACCGTTACCGAGGGCGACGTCCGGCGCTTCGCATTAGAGTTCGATCCGCAACCCTTCCATCTCGACGAGAGCGAGGCGATGAGATCGATCTTCGGCGGTCTGGCCGCGAGCGGCTGGCATACCGCCGCGATTACGATGCGTCTGCTCACCTCGGGCGGATTGCCGCTTGCGGGCGGCATTATTGGCATGAGCGTGCAAATCACCTGGCTCAAGCCGGTCCGCCCGGGCGATGTACTTCGCGTCGTCAGTACGGTGCAAGACATCAAGCGTTCAAAATCGAAGCGTCAAGGTGTGGCGACGGTGATGTCGGAGACGCAAGACAAATTCGGTGGGGTCGCTCAGCGCCTCCTCTCGAAGCTGCTCGTCACGGCACGCGAGGCTGAAACCTCGTCTAACTGATCTCAGCGCCCCACAGCGCGTCGATCTCGTTCCCGGACAAACCGAGCCACGCGTCGAGCACATCCGCCGTATGCGCGCCGACCCTCGCAACGCTTCAAGGTCTCTGCTTGGCGGCGGCCATTCCTGCGACACGAAAGCCCGAGCTCTGCTCAGCGACGGGGGTAACCGCAACGGCTCGCCAGTTTTCGCTTGTCCACATTCAAGCTTCGCATCGATGGACGCTGTCTGATGTTAAGCGGCCACTTGAACGTCAGCTTGACGGCGTCAGCGAATGTCTCCAAATCGCCGACTGGATAGGGGTAGGAAACGGCGATCGCCGTCCCCTCCCTCCGAACCCGGTGTGCGGTTTTCCCGCGACGGGCTCTCCAGTCAGTTGTTTCCACATCGGGATTGGCGCGCCAATCGAAGGGCCTCGGACATCGTGAACAGCCCCAGATCAGCGAAGAAGGCATTTGGCCATCGGGTGTGATCGCGAAGGCATCGCCCCTGACCCGGACGATGAAGCTGTCGACGCAGGATCGCTCGTAGGCGTCGACGAACAAAGCCGTCGACGGACGAGAAGGTGTAGCGGTGGGCGTGCTGGAAATAGCCAAACCAGCCACGCAGGGTCGGGTTGATCGACGCAATGATGCTCTCGATCGAATCGCCCCTGTTACGCTTGGTTAGGGCGCGGATTTTATCTCGCAGCCCTATGAGACTCTTCTTGCGCACCCAACGTAGACCTGCCTCGAACCGGTAACCCAGAAACTCGAACCCGTGACCCTCCAGCCGGCAATCCCCAACGTGGGTTTTGTCAGGATGAAGTGTCAAGCCGTTCGCATCCACCCAAGCCCGCATTCGAGTGAGCGCATCTTCCGCTTCCTCGCGTGTACGGCATAACACCACGGCGTCATCCGCGTAGCGCACCATGACCAGCCCTGCCTGTCGCATTTCCACGTCAAGCTCGTGCAGGTAAAGATTTGCCAACAAGGGGCTGACAACCGCCCCTTGAGGACTGCCGGAAGTCGGCGTCCAACGCGTCATGTCTTCCATGATGTCTTGCTTGAGAAAGTACTGGATGAGGTCCAGAACCCGGCCGTCCGAGATTCGCCCTGCCACTCTCGCAAGAAGAGGTGAGTGTGGAATCGAGTCAAAATAGCTTTGCAGGTCGGCATCGACCACCCAGCAGTAGCCCGCTTTCACATGGCGGTCCACTTCGCGCAGCGCATCCTTGCAGCCCAAGCCCGGGCGAAAGCCGTAGCTTCTCGGCTCGAACTCCTGTTCAAAGATCGGCTCGATTACCAGCTTTAGGGCCGCTTGAACTACACGGTCTTTTACAGCGGGTATACCGAGCGGGCGGCGTCCTTTACCTTTCGGTATGTAGACGCGCCGCACCGGCTGCGGGCGATAGCTACCGTCCTGCAATGCATGCGCCAGTTCAGCGAGGTATCGGTCTCGCGCTTGCGCGAATCGCTTCACGCTCATGCGGTCGACTCCCGCCGCCCCGGCGTTCTTCTTGACCTGAGTCCACCCCAGCGCGAGCGTGTCCAGGCGAACCACCTTGTCGATCAGACTATGCCATTTACCTCCTTTAACTCCGTTTCGTAGAGCAGCCAACATAGCGTCCGTCCAGATTGCGGCTGACGCGAATTTCCGCTGCACGCAGCTTCCCAGCGCGTCTGCATCTCGTCTAGTCGTTTCCGACACTGGTGATGCTTCGATCTTCATCTTTGCCTCGTTCCGGACTTCTGCTATCAACCTTCCTGCCCCGCTTCCCTAGAGCGCCTTTTGCTCTGACGCAGGTCTCCACGGCTTGACGCTGCCATGTGCAGTACTACCGGGACTCTGACTCCTGCCAGCGTTCACCTCGCCGGCAGGTCTCCCCGCTTGCTTCGTGCCACCGTCCCATCGTTCCGTCCTCAATCACGTGGTATGCCACCGCATCGCTTTGTCCGCCACGACAGCGTGCGGTGTTACTTCCAGGCTTCGCCACTTTAGTGCAGGCTCGCCGCAATACTCCGCCGAAACAGGTTCGTTAACCTACGGACCGACAGTTCGCCTCCGGTTACTCCCCACCCCGTCTCACGACGACGCAGTTACCTTCAGCTACGGAGCTGTGGCCAACTCCGGCAGGGACTTGCACCCTGCAAATGGCACGCCATCACGGGCGTACACTAAACCGCTCGCGCGGTAGGGGCTGCGGTCCGACGCTGGTGGTCAGGGAGAGGCCGGTCACCCGGATTTATGTTGGCGAATGAGGCAATCCGCCTCGTTCTTCAACAGGAGCCGAATCATGACCTCCTTACCGGCAAACGCCAGCCCACTGCGCCAGCGCATGATCGACGACATGCGCATGCGCCAGCTTGCCCCCAAGACGCAGGACACCTATTTGCACATCGTGCGTGAGTTCGCCAGGTTTCTCGGGCGCTCACCTGACACGGCCACCGTCGAGGACCTGCGCCGCTACCAGCTCTATATGGTCGACCACGGCACATCCGCCGTGTCGCTGAACCACGCGATTACCGGCCTGAAGTTCTTCTTCACAGTCACGCTCGACCGCCCCGAGCTGATGGTCAGGATGCAACCGGTGCGTGTGCCCCGCATATTGCCCGTCGTGCTCAGCCCCGACGAAGTGCGGCGGCTCATCGAGGCCGCCGGTAACCTGAAGCACCAAACCGCGCTGTCGGTCGCGTACGGCGCGGGGCTACGCGCCAGCGAAGTGGTGGCGCTGAAGGTCACCGACGTCGACAGCGAGCGCATGACACTGCGTATCGAGCAGGGCAAGGGCCGCCGTGACCGCTACGCGATGCTCTCGCCGGTGCTGCTTGAACGTATGCGATCCACCACCGACGCCCCTCAGAGGGGAATGTGCGGCGTGCAGCATGTGTAAACGCGGCGTTGGGTTAGCGAAGGTCCGCAGGGATTTTCCAGGGAAGCAGCGCGTCGTAGTCGTCGACGGTCTTTGCCAGAGGTAGCCGCTGGAACAGCCAGGTGAGGTAACGATACGGGTCGATGCTGTTGGCCTTGCAAGTTTCGACCAATGCGTAGAGATTGGCGCTTGCGTTCGCACCGTCGACGGTGTCCGAGAACAGCCACCCGCGGCGCCCGACGCAGAAGGGGCGGATTGAATTTTCGCAGGGATTGTTCGATATGGGCCAGTCGCCGTTCTCGACGTATCGGATCAGCTTCGGCCACTGCTCGCGCAGGTAGGTCAGCGCTTTGCCGAGCAAGCTGTTGGGCAGGACACCGGGCGATTGCTCGAGCATCAGATTGTGGATGGCGTCGAGCACGCGTGCACTGTACCGTCGTCGCAATCGCTGCCGCCTGTCGGCTTTCCGTTTTGCGCTACGCGACTCGGCAACGAACAACTTTCCGATCAGCTTGATGAAGCGCGTCGCGAGCAGATCGGGCGAGCGCGCTGCCTTGGGCACATTGTCCTCTGCCTTGACGAAGTAGCGCCGGCAATGAACCCAGCATCCGAGGTGCACGAGCTGGTAACGCTGGGCAATGCCATTGTAAGGCTCGTATCCGTCGGTCATCAGGGCCGCACCTTCACGCACGCCGACGAACAGCTTGTCAGCCAGCTTTGCACCTCGTCCTGGCGTGTAGGTGAAGCAGCAGATCGGCGTGCCCGAGCCGGTCATCTGCGACCAGAGTGTGGCGCGACAATCTGGATGAGAGACGCGCGACAAACAAGATGAGAATGTCGCGGTGAGGTTGATGATGCCGATG
>NZ_JALQDH010000026.1:0-12954 GCF_023631365.1 Caballeronia sp. INML2
ACGGCTGATCACCACGCAGATACAGGGTGGGGAATTTTACTCCGACAGTTTTGGGGAAACTAAGTCCGACGTTGACAGCTGCCCCAGGACGCTGGTGAGGCACTCCTGCGCTATCTCGAATCGCGATCCCGAGTGACAGGAGATGACCGCGTCTTCGTACGCAACGTTGCTCCCTTCAGGCCGTTTGTTTCGGGCGATGCCATTTCCTCGGTAGTGAAACGCGCGCTCAAGCGGGCCAAGGTGAGTTCGCCCGCCAAGGGCGCACATCTGCTGCGACACACAGCGGCAACCGAGATGTTGCGTCACGGTCTTCCCCTCGAGCAGATTGGCATGATTCTCAGGCACCGTGGTATCGACACGACGGCCTATTACGCCAGGATTGACTTTGCACTGCTCAGGCGAATCGCCCAGCCTTGGCCGGAGGTGATGAAATGATGTCCGCCGTGGAGTCCTATCTCGCTGCATGTCGGGCCGCGGGATTCAAGATGTCGAACGTGGAATACCTGCTGCGCAGCTTTGCGCGCTTCGCCGTCAATCGTGGTGAAACGCACGTCCGCGCACAGACTGCGATCGACTGGGCAACTGAGGCTGCATCGGTAGCCCAGCGTGACGCGCGGCTGAAGACCGTATGCAGATTCGCGCGGTACCTGTTCATAGAGGATCAGAACCATGAGCTGCCGCCGATGCGGTACTTCGCCTACCGAAAGATCCGGCGGGCTCCGTACATTTATACACGGACCGACATTGAACGACTGATCGACGCTGCGCTGAAACTCGAGCCCACCAACGCACTGCGTCCACAGACATATGCTTCGTTGATCGCTCTGCTGTCTGCCACTGGTCTGCGTGTATCGGAAGCCCTGAATCTACGGTCTGCCGACATTACGCCGGAGGGACTCGTCATTCGAAAGAGCAAATTCCAGAAGAGTCGTCTGGTTCCTCTCCACGATACGGCGACGGAGGGGCTGCACAAATATCTAACGCTGCGGCGTCGGGCGCATCCGGGCGATGACCATGTGTTCGTTGATGACGACGGTCACCCGCTCAGGTACACGATTGCCTACTGGACCTTCCGGAAGCTGCTGAAGTTGGCTTGCATTGGCCCTTCCTCCAACGGCCAGAGCCCTCGTTTGCATGGGCTCAGGCACACGTTTGCCATTCGTGCACTCGAAGCGAGCCCTGAAGGCCGGGATCGCGTCGGGCAGCACATGCTGGCCCTTGCGACGTACCTGGGCCACGCCAACATCAACGATACCTATTGGTACCTCGAGGCCACTCCGGAACTCCTGCGCGATATTGCAGCCACCGCCGAAGACTTCCTCATCGGAGAACAGAAATGACTCCATTAGCTCCCCATGTCTCGGCATTCCTTCGAGAGACCCTCGCACATCAGAGAGGTGCCAGTCAACATACCTGCGACTCTTATGCCTCCAGCTTCCAGCTCCTGTTCGAGTTTGCCGCCAAACGGCTTAATGTGCCTCCCTCGTCGCTTGCGCTGGAGCAGCTCGATGCCGGAATGATCGGTGCGTTTCTGGAGTATCTTGAAGATGAACGACACAACGCACCGGAGACCCGCAATGTTCGACTGGCTGCAATCAGGTCGTTCTTCCACTTCCTCGAGTATCGCGAGCCCATCGCGCTCGAGCAGATAAGGCGTGTTCTTGGCATTCCATACAAGAAGACCGATTCGCGGCTGGTACCGTATCTGTTAGAAAAAGAAGTCCGGGCTCTGCTCGATGCACCAGACCCAACAACACGTGAGGGAATCCGGGATCGGGCAATGCTGCATCTGGCTATCTGCGGCGGCCTGCGCGTTTCAGAATTGACGGGGTTACAGATGACGGATGTTGCACTACCGTCGATGAGCATCCGCGTTCATGGTAAGGGACGACGTGAGCGTGCGCTCCCCCTCTGGAAAGTGACCGCCAATGCGCTTCGTGCGTGGATCGCGGTACGGGGAACGGCACGAGTACCGGAGTTGTTCGTCAATGCCCGGGGTGATGCGATGAGCCGTTGGGGGTTTGCCTACGTCCTCAAACATCATGTTGGGGCGGCGAGCCAGAAGTGCCCTTCGTTGTTACAGAAACGTGTTTCGCCGCACGTCTTGAGGCATACGTGCGCAATGATAGTACTGCAGAGCACGAACGATATCCGAAAAGTGTCTCTTTGGCTCGGACATAGCGATCTGGCTACTACTGAAATCTACACCCGTGCCGACCCTACCGAGAAGCTTGAAGCACTCAACGCAATCGTTCCTCCGGAACTGCGCAGGGGCTCGTTCAGGCCATCCGACAAGGTCATCGCCATGCTCAAGGCGAAGCTTTAATGGAGAGTTACAGGAGCGCGAGCTCACGGTTCGCGCTCGCTCGACACGTCCACTCCCCATACGAAACTACTCCCCATAAGGCACGTAATGGAGTGCACTCCATTACATGTCGAGACCGGCATTGCCCGAAGTGCCAGGCCAGCGCCGCACACCGCTGGCTAGAGGCGCGTCAGGCCGATCTGCTACCCGTCGAGTACTTCCACGTCGTCTTCACGCTGCCCGCGCCAATCAGCGCGATCGCCTGGTACAACAAGCGGGTCATCTACGGGCTGCTGTTCGACATCGCCGCCGAGAGGCTGCGCACGATCGCCGAGGATCCCAGGCATCTCGGCGCCCAGATCGGCGCCACGCTCGTGCTGCACACTTGGGGATCGGCGCTCACGCATCACCCGCATGTGCACGGCATCGTCCCCGGTGGCGGGCTGTCGCCTGACGGTGAGCGCTGGATCGCCTGCCGGCCCGGCTTCTTCCTGCCCGTGCGCGTCCTCTCACGCCTGTTCCGACGCCGCTTCCTCGAGGCACTCCAGTCGGTTCACCACCGTGGCGACCTGCAGTTCTTCGGCGAGTACACCGGGCTCGCCGACCCCGCCACCTTTGCCCGATGGCTTGCGCCCCTACGTACTTGCGAATGGGTGGTCTACGCCAAGCGCCCGTTCGCCGGACCGAAGGCGGTGCTCGAGTACCTCTCACGCTACACGCACCGCGTCGCCATCTCCAACCA
The DNA here is from genome assembly GCF_023631365.1 of Caballeronia sp. INML2. Classification (NCBI taxonomy): domain Bacteria; kingdom Pseudomonadati; phylum Pseudomonadota; class Betaproteobacteria; order Burkholderiales; family Burkholderiaceae; genus Caballeronia; species Caballeronia sp. INML2. The sequence continues at coordinate 3,048 of NZ_JALQDH010000026.1, forward strand.
GCGCCTGGTCGCCGTCGATGAGCGTGGCGTGACGTTCCGCTGGAAGGACTACCGTGCGAAGGGACGCACCCGCTACAAGACCATGACCCTCGAAACCGGCGAATTCATGCGCCGCTTCCTGCTCCATGTGCTGCCCGGTGGTTTCCATCGGATCCGCCACTTCGGGCTGCTCGCCAACCCGGTGCGCCGCGCCAATCTCGCAAAGGTGCGCGATCTGCTGCACGTCGCACCCGAGATCAGCCCGTCGCCGGACGACGCCATCATCGAAACCCGCCCCGTCTTCATCTGTCGGCACTGCGGCGCACCGATGATCGTCATCGAAATCCTCGCGCGCAGCTCCCCGATCCGCGCACCGCCAATGCACCGGGATCCGACATGAACTCCACGGTTCCTCGACCTGCCTGTCGAACGTTGGCTCCGCAGCAACGCGGCCCAAGGATGGAAGCCTGCGCGTGTCGCTACGCGAAGCGCTTTGCCCGACCGCCTCATCATCGCGAATGCACGACTAAACCACTTCGCTACGGCGTCAGCGCCCCTCCGGCACCCCGCCTGAGCGTGCCGCATCCGGCACCACTGACCATTCCGGTCTATCAATCGCCATAGCCGCGAACCCTCCAATCGCAGTGGGGCACTCCGCGGTTTCCTCCATCGGGTTTATTCGACGCCTGCCAACACGCGCAGAGGCACCGTCACATTCCTTTGATCGATGGCAGGCATCGAATAACCCTTAACGAGCTGAGCCGCCCCTCCTGTCCATGCAACCGCGGCGCGTCTTAGACAGGTCTCGCATGCGTCCTCGCTGCCACCGGCGCGACACTGGACCACACCGGAGTTCGCGCCTACGCCATGCGTCACACACTCATGGTGCCGACACAAGACCCCGGGCGATTACTGTCCGCTCACTCCATTGTGTGCCGCCGCAATCGCAGCGTCGCGTTCTTTCGCGGCTTCCGCCTTCTTATGGTCGAAGACCTTCTTAGCGGCAGCGACTTTCTGATTGTATTTCTTGTTCGCCGCCGCGACTTCCATTCGCATTTTGACTATTTCATCGCTGTGGGCCGGCTGTGAAGCGGCTTGATCCGACGGCGCCGCAGTCTGCGCCAACGCACTTGTCGCAAGCGCGATGAACAGTATTCCTACGGTTCCTTTTAAACAATTCATAACGTGCCCCTTCTTTAGAACCGAGCTGCTCGCATACATCGTCGTTGCGAGGAGTCCGACGAACTTTGGATCGCCGGGTCGAGGCTAGGAGTACGCACTTCGATCCGGCATATCGCAAGCGATGTTGGTCCGAGTCATGAGCCTTCTGATTAGAAACGATGCCGCACGCCGACGGTGGCCTCGACCTGATTTGACGTCGATGCCGGCGAACTCACACCGTTGACCCACGCAACCCCCAGTGGATTGCCAGCCCTCGCGCTCACGCTTTGATACGTGCTTTGGATATAGACGTCCGTGCGTTTCGAGAACGCGTAGTTCGCGAGCGCGCTCACCTGATTCCAGTGCGGAGCACCGCTACCGGCATTGCCTCCGGCGCGCGAGTAGGTGTAGGCGGCCGCTAGCATAACGGCTGGTGTCAAAGCGAACCGGATGTTTCCTTCATAGTTCTGGAAGTGAGTGTTGAAGCCAGTCAGAAACAGTTCGGTCAGGTTCGTCTGTGTATAAACGAAACCCGCGACCAACGGACCGAACGCGTAGTTGACGCCTCCACCCCACGTCTGTTGCCGGCGAGCGAGTGCGCCCAACGGCACTGCGGTCGGAGTGAGGGCGCCTGATAGCGAGGTTCCAAGGGTATCGGTGACGGCCCCACCCGTGTTGAGTTGTGCCGGGGTGCCGGCGGCGTTGTTCAGGTGCAGATAGCCCGCACCGAAGTTCAACGGCCCCCACGCGTACGACATGCCGACGCTGTATGCGCGATTGTTCGCGAACCCACCGGCCTGGTTCGAGAAGCCATACAGTGCTCCGAGTTTGAAGCCGGCAAAATCTGGGCTCTGATACTTGACGGAATTGTTAATTTGGAACGAGTCGTTCAGATTGTCGACGTCGAACGGGTGCGCGAAATGGGTTCCGCCATACTGTGTTCCGGTCAACGAGAGCGGCCCGAGGAAGTCAACCATGCCGTCGGTTTGACGTCCCAAAGTCAGCGAGCCCAAGTCACGACTGGAAACTCCGACGTAGGCCAAACGGTTGAAGATGCGGTTTGCCGACGACAACTGCCCGTTGTTCAGGTTAAAGCCGTTTTCCAGAGTGAAGATCGCCTGCAACCCTCCGCCTAGATCTTCCGCTCCGCGCAAGCCCCAACGACTGTACTGCACACCTCCACTGGTCATCTGCCAGTTGCTGTGACCACCTGCTCCGGTGCCGGTGATTTGGCTGTTCGTGTAAGTCAGGCCTGCGTCGATCAGGCCGTAAAGCGTCACGCTGCTTTGCGCCTGCGCCACACCGGCCAAGGAGGCCAGCGCGGTACCGGCTATCAGAATTTTCTTCATTCGTTACTCCAGGGTTCGAAGTCTGTTTTCATTAAACGCTCACGTAACCCCGTACCGCGACTGTCCTCTCTGCGGAGAAGTTGCTGTCGCTGTAAGACGATAACGGAAATTGGGTATCCGAATCTATCGAGTCGTCAAGTTTGTCGCTGGATCGCAACGTCCGCGGATATGCCGTATGAGACGTCCGTGCTGCGAGGCAAGCAACGCGGATTTTCATTCGGCATCCTTTTCTCCGGAACCGGCGTTCGAATGCCGCGATCGATTCTTCGCCTTGTTTTTTTCCGGTTACGCGCTAACCTACCTCTGCTCCGGCTGAAATTGAGCGGGGTTTAAATCTCCAAGGTGGTTCACCCGCTTCGGCGGGTTTTTTTTCGCTGGCACGTTCGCGGCGAGTTTTCAAACAAGCGACCTCGGTCGAGTCGATCGTCTTCGCACTGCTGTGCTATAACACTTCGTGCATCTCGCTAGTGCTTTATGGGGTTTTTTCGTTCCACGATGGAGAACATCGATGCAGAGACGGAACTTCATTCGCAAGTCCACTGCCGTCCTGGGACTGGCAGGCCTCGCAGTAGCTGGCTGCACGACCAACAGGAACGCTGGAGGCGAACAGGCCGCAGGCGCGGCCGATCTGCACCGGTCGATCGACGCCGACGTCGATAGCACCCTTCAGCGTCTATACGCCACGGTAGGCGGCTCGCGTGAGTTGGTCGCAAAAGCGAACGGCGTGCTCGTGTTTCCGTCCGTAATCCAAGCCGGCCTCGTCGTCGGCGCGCAATATGGCAAAGGCGCGCTGCGCGCGGGCGGCCACACCGTCGGCTACTACAGCACAACCTCGGGCTCGTTCGGCTTACAAGCAGGGGCGCAGTCGAAAGCGCTCATTTTCCTGTTCATGACGCAGGACGCGCTCAACAAGTTCCGCAGCTCCAATGGCTGGTCGGCCGGCGCAGATGCATCCGTGGCGCTCGTCAGGATGGGCGCAAACGGCACGATCGATACGACCACAGCGACCAAACCGGTTCAGGCATTCGTGCTGACCAACGCCGGGCTGATGGCAGACGCCTCGATTGAGGGAACCAAGGTGTCGCGCTTGACGGAGTGAGTCGGAAAGGGCCGGGCGCCACAGCGCAACGAGGGAGTCGCCTCGACGGCTACCGCCGAAACTCACGTACCGGCCTGATCGGCGCGCGCTGGTGTGTACTGACGGGGCAAGACCAAAAAGAAGCCCGCCGACAGGGGCGGGCGAATCGGTTTCCTAAAGACGCCTGCTACAGCGAGCAGGCGTCTATTCGAGTGTAGTACATTTGGGCAACTTCCAACCGGCGACCTCCTCCATTTCGCGACTGTGTCTTCGATGAAGGTCAAACCTGGGCCGTCTTGTAAGCGGCCGCATCAGTGTGTGCAGTGTGCCCCGCAGGGAGGACCAGCCCGGGCCTTGACTCGTTTCGTCGCTGCGGTGCCAGGCTCCTCGACTTGGCTGTCGAGCTCCTTTGAATGGTCTATGAGGCGCCGAATGTGCAATCGAACGAGCCAACCCGCGAAACAGATGTTCGGACATCCCGAGCTTGCGTGTCATCATGTAACGAAACGCTGCACCGGCACTTGTTACCTTCTAAGCTTTTCAGCCGTCTACACGCCTTTCCTAGGCTTGTGAAGCCGAGTAGCGACCACCGCGGCGTCACGTGTCAGCGCAGCTCCGCTTCTTGCCGAGGCGAACCAGAAGCTGCTGAAGCAGCGCATGGACGCGACCAGCGCGCCCACGTTGTGTCGAGCCGACCGGAAACAATGCCGCGACCGCAAACGCGCAGGCCACCGAAACACCACTGCAGAAGGTGAGACGATACCGGTCTTCGCCCCGTGTATGGAAGCGACCGAGCGCTGCTACGTTCGGGGGGTCCGGTTGGGCCGATCTCCGGTAGAATTCGCCGCAGCTTCGGCAATCGCCCGGACGAAAAGAGCGGCCAAGGCCCATGCCATATCCCACCGCCGGCTCAGTGATAACGCTGGGCACGGGCAGCGCGCCCTTATGCTTGAGCAGGAAGTCGCTAGTGTCGAATTGACGGTCCGTCGGATCCACAAAACAGAGCGGCTCTTTCTCGTCTGCATGAACAGCGACGCACACCGCTGCGATTGCCGTAAAGATCAGAGTGATTTCCCGCACGAACGCTGGACGACCGTGCATCTTCTTTGTCCGCGGTCGACGACCGCGCGACATCGCAAAAGACCGCGTCAATTGTGCGTCCGTTTATGACATTCTCGCCACGTTACTGTTGGCTGAATAGCAGGATGGCCCAAAGTGGCTAACGCGATTCGCTTGCGTTACGCCGAAACGTCACGGATGCACTTCGAACGACTCGTGTTTGTACTAGCATTCTATGCGGGCAGCGAGCAGGTTTGTTTGACATGAACGAGAGTCGTCAAGCACGGGCAGATTAGCGGCGGCCATTGCCGCAGCCGTATCGCTGCGAGCTGAGGGATTGGCATTTTCTAAGTGTCCTGGCGTAAGCCGCGAGGATATTTGCCATGCACCGGTACTTGGGATGTGTCGTGTCTGTGGTGCTTGTCGCGAGCAACGCGCAGGCTTCAGACGCGTTGCCCGCGCAAGCGGGAACGCAGTGGCAATTCGCGATCGCGCCGTACCTCTGGTTGCCGAACGTGAGCGGGACGCTGCGCTTTTCTCTGCCCGGCGGGGGCGCTGACGCCTCTACAGGTCCCTATAACTATCTGCAAAACCTAAAGTTCGTCTTTATGCTGCAGGGCGAGGCGCGCAAGGACGATTGGAGCATTCTGGCGGACACCATCTACCTGAACTTCGGGCGACACGGCAGCTCGGTCAATACGGCGAGCGGCGTGTTCGGCCCTCGCGAGACGCAACGCAGTTTCGAGACGACGTTCCGCGGTACGCTGATCCAGCTTGGCGGCGCTCGAACCTTGGTGCGGCAGCCCTGGGGAAACGTTGATGCGATCGTCGGCATGCGCTATCTCGAGGTACAGGCCACGCTGGACGGATCGGCTACGAGAACCAACGGGACAGGGGGAAGCCTGAGCCCGGAAGTCAATGTGTCGCAGGTTCAGAACATTATCGACGGCATCGGTGGCGTGCGTGGGCGCGTTATTATCACCAGTGACGGACGGTGGTACATGCCGTTCTATCTCGACGCTGGCGCTGGCTCATCGAAGTTCACGTGGCAGGCGATGAGCGGAGTCGGCTATGCGATGAAGTGGGGCGACCTGAGTCTGACTTATCGCTACCTGGCATTCTATGGGTCGGGCGATCAATTGGTGCAAACGCTGCGCTTCAACGGTCCAAGCCTGAATGTCACGCTCAGATTCTAAGCACGAAGCCGAGGGACGGTGACGCTCGAGGTCTTTCTAGTGCACCCTCGGCGAACCGGCCTCCCGTTCGGCGCGACGCGGTCGTATCGTTCTTCAGTCACGCTTACCGTTTGCGTGGCTTGAACCTTTCATTCGAACGCCCGTACACTATTGTAAGGCTTGCGCTCTCTCGGGAGCGTAAGTTTTCCCGAAGACTCCGGCGCGCTGACACTTGATTGCGGAAAACCCCGATGACAACGGGTCCTCGAGTGATTATTGGTATGTAGAACGAAGCGGGTGTCACCGGTTAGCACGTCGTCCGAGGTTGTGGGAACTGAGGTGCGCCCTAGCGCGGAACTTAGCTCGATCGTTTGATGGCACGCGTCAGGAGGCGCTCATGAATCGTCTAAAAGCAACCCTAGTAGCCGCGACAGTCTTGTTCGCGTCGCACGCGTGGGCACAGCCGGCGGCACAGGCCGACCAAGGAGCCGCTCCATCGAAACATAACGATGAGATCGTGCAGATGCGGATGGAAATTGCCGCCGCCAACAAGAAATACAACCAGAAAGTGGCAGCGGCCAGGAAAGTTTACAACCATAAGAAATCAGAGGCCGCGAAAGAGCGCGACGCTGCCGTTGCGGCCGCACATAATGGGGTGAGCGGCCAGTAATGGCTGAGGGTCGCGAGGAACCGCGAACATGCGCAGCCCCATACGGCCGGTAGCGCAAGACATGCATTAACTCTTTAAGCATGCTGTTTGCACTCGCGGTCTGGATGGGCGGGTGTGCGGTTCCCGAGACGCCGGCGGGAAGCCGTGCTCAAACTGTGCCGCTCAGGCTCCAGCGACCAGCGCTGCGCAGCCTGTCGCTCCGACTCAGACGCCAGCGACCGGCTATCTGCCCGCCGGGAATTACCGGAGGCTGGGTGCGATCTTTGGGGTCCTGTTCATTGTCATGTTCCTTTTGATCAGCGTACCCATTCTTCTTTGATGCATCGCTACGAAGCTCGACGATCAAGGTGCCTGCACGCGAGTCCAGGATGTGTCGGGATCGAACTCGGTCAGCGGTTTTGCCAACGCGCCCCGATTCTTCTGAAACACGACGCCGTTGTTGTTGACAATGAAAGTCATCACTCCGCTGGCGCCATACTGCGCGGGGTAGGCGGCCATCGCAAAACCCGCAAGCATGCGTCCGTTGATGATGTAGTTGAAAGCGCCGCCCGGCGCGTGCTTCCCCTGTCGCGTTAGAATGCGAAAGCAATATCCGTGATAAGGGTCGCCCGGATTGCGATCCTTGAAATAATTTGCGCTCGCAGCAATCAGCGGACCGAATGGGCTCGGCTCTTCGCCCTTCGATTCGTCCGCCGGCCAGTAAAGCCCGTCGCGCTTGCCCATCGTGCTGCCGAGCTTGCGCGCGTACTGCAGCACGCCGTCGCCCACGCGATCGCGCGTCGCGTATTCGCGCTGTGCATCGACATACGCGCGCATCACCTTGATCGCCTCGCGTTCGTTCGCGCCGATGCGCCTGTCCAGCACTTCCTGCTCACCTTCTTCGGTCGCAAAGCGCCACGCGCCTTGCTCGTGCATGAGTGGAATCGGCATTGGCCATGCTTCGTCGCCGATACGCAGGACGCGTCGGTCCTGTGACGTTTCCTCCAGCATATGATACGCATTGAACTCGGCTAGCGCATTGGCGCGCAGTTCGCGATTCTCGGCTTCGTCGGGCGTCACGACCAGTTCCTTGTGCGCATTGCCGAAGATTGCGATGAGCGCGGCATCGTCGTTCGACCTGAGCGCCTGTTCTAGCGCGCTAACCGCCTCGTCCGGGGTTGCAAACGTCTGCTGCAGATCGGCGGCGAGCACGCACAGCGGGACGACAAGCATCGCGAGGTTAAGACAAGCAACGAGTCGACGAGACCGTGTGTTCATGAAGTGTCTTCTATCGACGGCCCATGCGGCCGCCGCCTCCCCCAAATCCACCGCGCCCGCCGCCGGAGAAGCTGCCTCCCTGGAAGTTGCGGCCGCCCTGTCCACCGGACATCGACTGACGGCTGGCGGCGCCGCGCGCGCCATCCGCACGCGCGCCCTGGGCGGAGCCATAGCCGCTGAAAGCGGCGCCGCCGCGTTCCTGAAAGTTCCCGGTACTTTGCCCTCGTGGCGTTTGCGCAAACGTCGGCGCACGCGCGGCGGCACGATTGCTGCCGCCAGCTGCGCCGATGTTGCCGGCGCCGGCGCGCGACGGCGGATCACCGACTCGCTGTGACGAGGCGCGCGTGCTGGCGCCCGACACCTGTCCCGGCTTCTTGTCCGAGCGCCACTGCGTTGAGCGCTGAGATGTTCCGTTTGCCGAACGGTTCGCCGCGCGATTGCTGAGTTCGTTCTTGACGTCGGCTCTATTAACGTTGCCTTCGCGGTTGATGTTGATGGTATTGTTGCCGCCCTCATAGTGCGACACGTAGTGCCCGCCATTCCACGCCGCTGTGATTGCAGCGCCCCAGATGAGGCCCGTCGCGAACGCCGCGCCCGGTGCATACGGGTAGTAATAGACAGGATAAGGCGCGGGCCAGTAGCTGTAGACCGGCGTCGGGCTGCTGACGACGACCGTCGTCGGGTTGTACTGTGGCACGTAGATGACCTCGGGATTGGACGGCACGATCTTGATGACTTCCTTCTCGACCACCACCGTCTGCTTGTCATCCGTTTTGAGATTCCCTGCCGATTGCGTCTGACGACGGAAACGCTGCACGGCCTGCAACACCGCGCTCTGGTCCGTCACCACGGCTTCGCCAAGCGCCACTGTCCAGTCGAGGTCGGCGCTCATTTTCCTAACGACCTCGGGATAATTCAAGAGCGCCTTGACCGGGCCCTGCCACGCTTCATTGACCTGCAGGTTCTTCTCGGTCTTTCTGCGCTCAAGAAACCGGTCTGCCTGCACGATTTCGACCGGATACGTCGATGCCGGCAGAATGATCGCGACGAGGTCATCGGGATAAAGCGCGATCGGACCGACGAGCATATCGAGCGAGGTGGAATCCATTGCAACGGTCTGCACGCCATTTGTGGCCGGCGTCTGCTCGTCGGTGGGCGCAATGCTCACCACGGGCGCTGGCGGAGCAGCAGGGGGCGGCGCATTGCTTTCCGGCGCGGCCGCAGGCATTGCGCACCCGCCCGTGCAAAGCGCGAAAGCGACAATAGGCACAATGGCGAAATCGCGCATGTTTAACACACCAGCTGTGGTCATCCGTTTTCGGAACTCAGTGCCGCCTGGGACTTTAGCGCCCACGAGGTGCCGCCCTCCCAAGTATTTTTAAGGCGCGACCATAAACCGGTCGTCCCCATGCTCGGTCGGAGGGAATTGGCTAAACATTGAGCTAAATATAGTCGAGGCGTCTCGCCTATTTAAAGAAAAAAGCTGCTCCGCTGGTAGGCAGCGCGGTATCGGTAAGATATTCCCTTCGATTTTGTGCCGGCGGCCGCGGTTTCGCGATCGTGCATTTGCGTGAAGCTGTCCAAGGTAGGTCCATGAAGAAGGATTCAACGGCGGTTGCCTCAACCAAACCTCGCTGACCGTTGCTTCTATATCACTTTTGGCGTATCAAATCCTTTGCAACGCATCGATCCACATCTCGGACTTCCACCTTCATGAAGTACGGCAAGGAGTCGTTCACATGGAAGCTCCTCGGCGTTTGGCACGAATCGAGTTGATGGCGCCCCTCTCGGGCGTGATGGTGCAAATCGAAACCGTGCCCGATCCGGTCTTCGCGCAGAAGATGGTCGGCGACGGCGTGTCGATCGATCCGACATCCGACGAACTGCTCTCCCCGCTCCATGGCAGGATCACGCAACTGCATCGCGCGGCGCATGCGGTGACGGTGACGAGCGTGGACGGGCTCGAAGTTCTCGTTCACATCGGCCTCGATACGGTCATGCTGCGCGGCGAAGGTTTCACGCCGCTCGTCAAGGAAGGCGACACGGTCACGACGGGCCAGGCGTTGATCCGCTTCGATCCCGTCGTCGTCGGCGCGCGGGCGGTGAGCCTGCTCACGCAGATGGTCATCGCCAATGGCGAGCTCGTCACGCGCTACGTGCCCGCGACGGGCCTCGTCAC
>NZ_JALQDH010000027.1:0-74203 GCF_023631365.1 Caballeronia sp. INML2
GGAAGCGCGACTGAAATGTTCTGCGCACGAAGGACCGCTGTCTGGTGCGGAGCCGACACTTGATTCCCGGTGAAGGGTCGGACTTGACGTCCGGAGATGGCCGAATTCGGCCCTCGACCGATCGGGACGCATGGCGCATGGTGTGCGTAGCCAGAACGCAGAATAGCCCCTCGCATTTGACGCTAAGCTAGTGCGGCGCCGCCATCAAGCAGCACGGTCGAACCCGTGGCGTAACCGGTGGATGCGAGATACAGAATCGCGTTCGTCACGTCTTCCGCTTGACCCACGCGTCGAACCGGCAGCCGGGCCTCGGCATCCGCGTACATGCGCGTTCGGGCATCCTCGTCAAGATTCGACCACAAGGACGTTGCGATCAAACCGGGCGACACGGTATTGACGCGCACCGGCGACAATTCCAAGGCGAGGCCTCTCGCTAGCGCCTCGAGTGCGGCGTTGATCGCACCTTGGAGCACCGAAGTCTTTCGTGGCCTCACACTCAGGAACCCTGATACCAGTGTTAGAGAGCCGCCTTCCCGGATTTGCACCGCTCGCGCAACACGATAGGCGCCCCAAAACTTACTGTTCATGGCGATGTATGCATCGCTGAGTGGGAGCGAACGGGCGGGACCCATAGGTGTTTCGCCCGCTGTCACCACCACATGATCGTAGATCGGGGCGTCGGCAAAATATGTTTCGACAGACGTGTCGTCAGTGATGTCAAGGACGGTTGTAGCGACTTTCGCGCTGACGTCTGCTGCGATCTGTTGGGCGCACGCGTCGAGCTTGGCCGCACTGCGGGATGCAATGGTTACTCGTGCCCCTCGAGCAGCGAACGACCTCGCCGTCGCCGCGCCCAGACCGGCACTGCCGCCGACGACCAAAACCGCTTTGTCTTTGAACAGTGATGATTCCATGGACCTTCTCCAGTTGATTGGCAGACGCTCAGCCACTGAAACGGCTCGCGTCATCGCACGGGTTCACGAGATATCCGTGATGCGGTGGTGCGAGAAAATTGTGTCGTAGCGTTGGAAGACGCAGCCACCAGGGACGGCTTGCGATAGAAGACTCTCAACGCCGTTCAATGAAGGGTGACTGAGCGCTTCGATGGCGAGAAGTCCCGAGAAGGCGCCTTCTTGACCGCTTCGCATCGACTTTTCCCGCGTCGCGATGGAAGTCGCATCCGTCTTTACTGCCATCGTACGCGCTGCAACGATCCAGTCCAATCGCACCACCTCGTCGAGCAGTTTTTGACCGGCGGAACCCACCAAGGCCTCGGGCATCGAATCCTCGAACCTCGCGACCGCGATATGCGTGCCGTACGCGCGGCCATGGTCAGCCTTGTGCGTCACGACGCCGCCGCCTCGCCTAAATTGCATCAACGCGGGCATGATTTTTTGGGTCCACGGTGAAGGCGCGTTGAGTCGTGCGAGATAGCCATCGCTGGACATGACATCCGCGCTCGCCAGTTCGTACAACATCAGATATTCGGAAGGTGAACAGTCGCTACGCTTGAATACACGGCCCGAAAGGAAACCTGGAACGCCGACGCGCTCGAAGATGTGCTCGCGGGTCAGCCAATGGAGATAGTCCACTTCCGTCTCTGTCGCGATCGTGCTCCAGATTGCAAGCAGGCCGTCTGATTGATTGTTCATCTATTCCTCGCTTCATAGTTGGTTGGCAGCGCATCCCGATAGGTTGCGCGCTCACTTTCACAGCGTCGCCCGACCTACGTTCGTGGCATGGTTGCCGATGACGTCATCCGTGGAATCGAGACGATTCATGTCGATGCCGGCGGTCTCGGGGCCGATCGCGATCATGCAGAACGAGAGCACGTTGAGCGCGGCGACGAGAGCCACGAGTGGCCAGGGAGAGCCGTGACTCAGGTTCAGCAGCCAAGTCGCGACGACTGGAATCGGCCCACCTGCGAAGAGGCTCGCACCCGTGAAGGCCAGCGCGGATCCGGAGTAACGGACGTTGGTGGGAAAAACCTCCGCAAATGCCACCGGCTGAATGCCGGTCTGAACCTGCGTGAAGCCCATAAACAGTCCCATCGCTAGCGCCATCATTGCGAAGCTTCGCGTACCGAGCATCGGAAAGTAGATCATCATAATGATGAAGGTGGCCGCGGACGCCATCAACAGCGTGCGCTTGCGTCCGATCTTGTCGCTGAGAAGGCCGCCGACGATCGAGCCCACAACCGCGCAAGCATTCGCGATCATCAGCAGCGTGAAGCCAGTCTGCTTCGGGACGCCGAGCGAGTTGGTCAGATAACCTAGCGTGAACACGACGGCGAGATAAAAGAGTGCCGTGGGTCCGCAGAAGAACAACATCATGCGGACGATCGTCTTCCAGTGCAGCCGGAACGCGTCGCGTAGCGGACTGCCCAGGCTCGCGACGGCGGACTGCTTCATCTGCACGAACGCGGGTGTTTCCGACACGCGAAGTCGAATATAGATGCCGACCAGCACCAGAAGAAAACTCATGACGAAGGGGATACGCCAGCCGTAGCTCAGGAATGCATCAGCGGTCATCGTGGCCGAGAGGAGGAGCAATACCGCGTTTGCAAGGATCTGGCTCAACGGCGCACACATGCCGATGAGCCCGGAGTACTTTCCGCGCCGGTTCGAAGGTGCGTGTTCGAGCGCCATTAGTTGGCCGCCGGTCGATTCTCCGCCGAGCGCGAATCCCTGGATGATGCGCAAAAGCACGAGAAGAACGGGAGCCAGCATGCCGATCTGGGCGTATGTAGGAAGCAGGCCCATCAATACCGAGGTGATGCCCATGACGGAAACGGTGCCGAGCATCAGATTGCGCCGACCGATCTTGTCGCCAAAGTAGCCGCAGATGATCGCGCCCAGCGGGCGCGCCGCGAGACCGACGCTGAATGTCGCGAGCGATGCAAGCAGCGCAGAACTCGGCTCCATCGCTGGAAAGAACAGCTTGGGCAGCACGGTTGCGGCCACCGAGCCGTATAGCGTGAAGTCGAACCATTCGAGCGCCGTTCCGAGCGTCGCGGCGCTGACCGCGCGCTGTGCCATCGAGCGCGTCGAACCTGTAGCGTGATTTGCTTCCATTGAATTGTCTCCTCCGTGGATTTGAAGAAGCGGGCTTCTTCTGTAAATTAGATGTGCTAATTACTGTGGCCTGAAAACATCCTCGCCATAGGGCGCATTGAAGGCGATTCGTCTCCTAGTTGGTGATGCTTACCGCGAAGTTAGGACCTTGCATGGCTCGTCGGAGCATCGGCGACACGCCGCTCGCCTCGGACAATTCGGCGGCCGTCGACATCAACGGAGACACGAGTGCCTTCATGCGCTCATCGTTCAGCCTCGACATCGGGCCCGCGATGATCAGAATCGCGCGGACCTCGCCGTTCGTCGCGCGCACGGTCGTGGCCATCGAACTCATCGACGGCAGGAACATGTCCTGAGTCGTCGCGTATCCGTCAGCGCGCGCAATCTCGATCAAGGGTAGAAGCGTTTTGAACGTCGTCGGCGCCCGCGGCCCGAAGTCCGTCGGCGTGCCAAAGCCTTGCTTCGATACCAGCCGCATTATGTCTTCGTCGCTTTTGCCGGCGAGCCAGATCATACCCGCGGCACTGCAAGACAGCGTGACCGGGCGGCCCATCTCGGGGTCGTAGCGGATGCCCTGCCGCGCGCCTTGGGCCTTGGCGACGTAGATCAACTGCTCGCCGTCGACGATCGCGAGCCGCACCAGTTCGCCGGACGTCGACGCGAGGCGCTCGAGGATCGGCTGCGCGATATCGACGACGCCGCCCGCGCTCAGGAAGCGCAATCCAAGCGACGGCATTTTCATGGTCAGGGTGAATTCGCCGCGCCGTTCGTCCTTGCGCACGTAATCCTGTTCCATCAGATCGGCGAGCAATCGATGCGTAGCACTGACCGGCAGGTCAAGCTTTATCGACAGCTCCGACAGTGTCTTGCCTTCCGGCGCACTGGCGAGCTCTTCCAGCACGCGAAGGATACGTTCAGCGACTGCGCTCATTGGCTCGGCCTCGAGGATTGCGCGACGACTGGCTCGCCGTGTTCGCAGTGTAATGGAAAGTCTTTGCATTTTGCAAAGACTTTCCATTATCGGTCCATACCCCATGGAGCGGCCGGCTAAGTCAGATCTGTTCGCTCCAAAGCGTACCTCGGACATTTCTCTACGATATTGCGGCGTGGATGACCGTAGCGCGTCGTCGCACGTGCGACAATTTCGTTTTCGCCTGCGCGCGCACCGCCCTTGAGCGTCTGCACCGCATCGGCACAGGTCGGGCCATCCGGGGCCATATATCATGAACCTGCAAACACCGGTCTTGCCCCCCGACTGGGTAAGGCGTGCCGAGTCGATAGAAGGCGTCGAGCGCATCGAAGCGTGGTTTCACGGCAGCGCGTATTCGATGCACCGCCACGACACCTACGCGATTGGCCGCACGCTCGCTGGCGTCCAGAGTTTCAACTATCGGCGCAGCCAGAGGAACAGCCTGCCGGGCAACACGCTCGTGCTGCATCCCGATGAGGCTCACGATGGCCAAGCGGGCACCGATGAGGGGTTCCAATACCGGATGGTCTACGTAGAACCCGCTCTCTTTCAGGAAGTGCTCGGCGGACGAGCGCTGCCGTTCCTCGAAGGTGGCGTGACTACCGATCCGCGCCTTGCGGTTGCGACCGCAGCGTTGCTGCAGCATGTCGGCTATACGCTTGAGCCGCTTGAACAGAGCGATGCGCTTGCCGAATTGGCGAATGCCCTGGCCGCCGTCACCGGTACGCCTACACGAACAGCCAAAGGGGACTTCCTCGCTGCGCGGCGCGCACGCGACTATCTGCACGCGAACTGCTCGCGCGTTGTCACGCTCGACGAACTTGAAGCGGTGACGGGCCGCGATCGCTGGAGCCTGTCGCACGATTTTCGCAGGTTCTACGGCACGAGCCCGTATCGGTATCTGACGATGCGGCGCCTCGACGCAGTGCGCCACATGCTGCTCGATGGCACCTCGCTCGCTTGCGCTGCTGCAGCCGCGGGTTTTGCTGATCAGAGTCATATGACGCGACACTTTTCGAAGACATTTGGACTGACGCCGGGGCGCTGGTTACAAGTCGCGGGCGGCGTTTTGCGCGGCTAAAAACACCACGATCGTTCAATACGACCGAAAGGAGTATGCGTATCCTCAACGCATCAACCTTTGAACGGAGAGAACGATGCCCCAATCCTCGAACCAACCCACCGCGCCGGTCACCCGCGGCCAGTGCCACACCATCGATCTGATGGGCAAGATCGCGCAGATTAACGATCACTGGCAACCGCGCGTTGTCGCTGAAATGAACGACTATCAATTCAAGGTCGTCAAAGTCGAAGACGACTTCGAGTGGCACCGACATGCCGATACCGACGAAGCGTTCATCGTCCTTGATGGCGAGCTGCGTATCGATTTTCGGGCAGGGCCTTCAGGCGATGGTTCGATCGTATTACGTGCCGGACAGCTGGGAGTAGTTCCGAAGGGCGTCGAGCACAAGCCCTGTGCAAACGGAGAAGTTAAGCTGCTGCTTATCGAACCGCGAGGTGTGGTGAACACGGGCGACGGCGCGACAAGCGAGCGTACTGTCGCAAACGACCAGTGGATTTGAGCCGGCCGGGGGTATGACCGGTGCGATGAGCGGACGGACACGGGCGATTCTTCGGGGGCGCGATTGTCGTGGATTTGAACCCGCCAATTGAACGTCCGCTCGTGTCCGGGTCGAGGTAGTGCCGCCCGCGATTCGCTCGCCGGAGACCGTCCATTGAGCGTGGGAGGACGAGGCCTTGGATACTCAAATTGGAGGGTGACCTCGACCGACCGCTGATGGCCGCAAGTACGCATTGGCACCGGTGTAACTCGCCATTCGCGGCCGGAGAGCTGCGGATGGCTGGAAGGCGGAGTACAGCAGCCTCAGCACGGCCAACCGCCGAACCATCGCTATGGCCGACGATCTGCCGGAGGAACGGAGTGGCCGACGGCCGTTCTTCCTTTGAGGCGACCTCGCGTGAGGCTCAGCATCGGCCTCGTGGTTCGAAGAGCCGATTTTCAAATCGTCAAGTCAACTGTCTTCCGCCGCCGCAAGCCGCGAATGGCCGAAAAACGCATCGCATCCGCCCTGAAGCGCCGTAACGAGTAGCCATCCCGCGCGCGTATCAAAAGCTGCAGGGCTTCAATCATTTACATCGTACGGCCCTTAACGTTGGAGGAAGACCGTTTTCTTCACCGGATCTCGGTGCAAGTTATTGCTCCGCGAACTGCACCAAGGCGGTAACTCTGAAAGTTCAGAGTTAAGTGAACCACACCGCCGAACGTTCAGTTAAACGAACCAAGAGTTCAGAACTGGCCGAGCATAGAGCTTGGAACGTCTGATCCGGGCACCGTGAACAGTTCAGACTTAGGCGAATCTCGACAGTAGCAGCAGCGAGATTTCGCGGCTTTGAACGTCGTTTATTCGAGTGCAACGTCCTGGCTTGCCCCCGGGCGCACGGCACGAGGGGGACTCCATCGGACATTCCTCGCCTTTATGAATTTCGACGGAGGAAATTTATTCGGCGTTGATACGGGAAAACGCATACTGCCGCCGTCGTCTTCGATGGGCAACTTTGCGCTTTCGGCGTGGAAAGCTACCTGCTGGCGTGCACGCGGCGGTCGCCGGGGCTAAAGCGACTAAAGAAGGTATTTCTGCGCCAACGCCTCATACAGCGGCGGAGCGAAGAGCCTCGACACCTGGCTCGAAATCAGCGCCGTGGCCATCAGCGACAGCACGAGCGCGTGACCATTGATCATCTCGATGACGATCACGAATGCTGTAATCGGACTCTGCGTGACTGCGGCGAGATAGCCCACCATGCCCAGCGCGATCAGCATCGGCAATTGCATGCCGCCGAAAATCTGGTGAAGCGCGTTGCCGATGCCCGCTCCGATCGCGAGCGATGGCGCGAAAAGTCCGCCGGGCGCGCCGGGAAGATACGAACCGACCATCGACGCCATTTTCAGTAGCGGATAGCTCGCGCCGAGCCGCGAATTACCTTCGAGCATACCGCGCGCTTCCGCATAGCCGCTGCCGAACGTATGACCGCCCGCTGCCACCCCGATCACGGCGATGAACAGGCCGCACATGGCGCCGAAAGCCACGGGATGCGACTGGCGCCAGCCGACCACACGCGCCGGCATCCAGCGCTGCGTGTTCAGCAATAGCCAGCAGAACATCCCGCCAGCGATGCCCGTTACCGCGCCAAGCAGAACGACTGCGAGCGCGAGCGATTCGGGAAAATGCCCGTCCAGTTGAATGGTGCCGAAATAGGTGTAGTTGCCTTGTAGCGCGAGCGACACGATACCGGCAAAGATGATCGCCGTGATCAGCACGCCGCTGGTGCGCTGCTCGAAGCTGCGCGTGAGTTCTTCGATAGCGAACACTACGCCCGCGAGCGGCGCATTGAACGCAGCCGACAATCCGGCGGCCGCGCCCGCGAGCGCCAGCTTGCGCTCCATTGCGCCGCCGCGAATGCTGCGCAAGCGCAACGGATAGAAGCGACGAAGGCTATACATGAGCGCCGCGCCGACGTGAATGGTCGGCCCTTCCCGCCCGATGGTGAAGCCCGCGAGAATCGACAGGAACGACAAGGCGATCTTGCCGACGAGAATCCAGATGGTGAGCAGCCGCGGCCCGAGCTCCCGCCCGTCATGCAGCGTCGCGATGACCTGCGGGATGCCACTGCCTTCCGACCCGGGAAAGAAGCGGCGCGTCACCCAGACGCCGAATGCGCCGATGGCCGGCGTGATCACCAGAGGCAACCACCAGCAGACGGCTGTGAAGCGTAGAAAGGTGTCGTATCCGAAGTCGATGAGCCGCGCGTACATGACCGCGACGAGCCCCGTCGCGACCGCGCCGAGCCAGAACACGCCGTAGTGCAGCCATAGCCGCCTGCCGCGCAATATCGTGCGTCGGTCGATGAATCCGGGGATGCGCATCGGAAAATGGATAACTCGAATTTAAGGCACATTGTGACATAAATTCGATTCTTCCTTCGATGCGACCCGGCTCGTGTGTTATCGGCTCACTCTCGCCTATCGTCGAAGACCCAGCCGAACGACCCATAGTGCGATTTGTGTTCCGCTGCCAGCCTGAGCAGACATCGCTCGCCTTTGGCTGTCAGATGCACCTGCACCTGTCGACGATCCGTCTTGTCGATCTTGCGCGTGACGAGGCCCGCAGTCTCGCATCGCGACACCAATGCAGCCGTTCCGTTGGGCGCGGCCTGCAATCGCTCCGCGAGTTCGCCGACGGTGGCCCACTTGCGCTCGGGGAATCCGCGAACGTGCAGGAGCAACTGATATTGAAGCGTGGTGATCCCGGCCGCATTGGAGATCTCTTCCGACACACGCAGGAATTTGCGTAGCTCGTAACGGAAGAGGGACATCGCTTCCAGATCGTGCTTGTGAGGAACTGCGGCTTTCTGTTTCGTGCTCGATGACATGGGCGACCCTGATTCGACATTGACACGACGATCCGACAACGCGCATCGGATTTCGTCATTCGTGTTCGCGGATCATACCCAGTCCTGGAAACGCGGGCGTGCCGTCACGCCCGCTTCGCCTTACTGCGACATCGCGCCCGATGCGGGATGGTCCATGCCCATCGCGTCATGCTTCTTCATCTTGTCGCTCTTGCTCATCTTGTCGTGAGACATCTTGTCGTTGGACATGCTGTCTTTCTTCATCGCGTCGTGCGACATCGCGTCGTTGGACATCGTGCCGCTTGCCTGTGCGAACACGGCCGATGTGCCCATGGCCAGCGCCGCTGCGAGTACGGCCGTCATCAATCGCTTCATAGCTTCTCTCCTTGGTGAGTCAAACATGGCATCCGGACGATCCGGAACCGGTGGATGGTTCGGCGCTCAGGATCCGCCGAACCAGTTGTATCCCTGGTCGACCCAATAGCCGCCCGGATAGGTGTTGGTCACGAATATCTCGACGATGTGCTTCGGATTCTTGTAGCCGAGCTTGGTCGGCATGCGCAGCTTCATCGGATAGCCGTATTTCGCCGGAAGGCGCTGCCCGTCGTATTCGAACGTGAGAAGCGTCTGCCGATGCAGCGCCGTCGGCATGTCGATGCTTTCGTAGTAGTCGTCGGCGCAGCGGAAGCCGACGTACTTCGCCGTCGTGTCCGCGCCCACGCGCCGCAGGAACTCGGCGAACGGCGTGCCGCCCCAGCGCCCGATGGCGCTCCAGCCTTCGACGCAGATGTGCCGCGTAATCTGCTCTTCGTGAGGCAGCGCGTATAACTCCGGCAACGTCCAGACGCGTTGTCCCGTCACGAGCCCGCTCACCTTCAGGCGATAGTCGCTGCCGTTCACTTCGGGTACGTCATCGATCCCATAGAAGGCGTTGAATGGAAACGGCCGCGTGAGTTGCGCTTCGGTGTAAGTCGGCGCGAGCCGCTTCGGATCGAAGAGCAAGGCCTGCGCACGATCGTTCAGACGCGATACGGCGGTGAGGAACGTGTTGACGGAGTCGTCGTCGGTGATCGAGCAGCCGGTCAGCAGAGCGAGCCCGCCCAAGGTCAGCATGCGCTTGCCGAACAAACGCCGCGACGGCATATCGAGTTCGCGGCGCGCATCCGCCAGCACGGAAGCACAATCGACCGTGATGATTCGCTTGTCGTTGGATTTCATGGCGTGTTCCTCAAATGCATCAGCGGCCGCGCAGCATCGTCACGAGCGAGCGCGGCACGAGCGCGACCATCGTCACGTGCACGACGACGAACGCCGCCATCAATGCCATCGCGCAGAAGTGCACGACGCGCGCGTTGTCATAACCGCCCATCAGTTCGCGCAAGAGCGGAAACTGCACGGACTTCCAGATCGCGAGCCCCGAGAGCACGAGCACGATCAGATCGACGATGACCGCGAGGTAAGCGAGCTTCTGCACCGCGTTGTACTGGCGCAGATCGGCGTGCGCGAGCTTGCCGCTCAATGCGGCGATGAGATCGCGCAGCACGGCGCGCGGCGATAAAGGGAAAAACTTCGAGAAGAATCGGCCGCTCGCGACATTGAGCGCGACATAGACGATGCCGTTGAACACCAGCAGCCACATCGCCGCGAAATGCCACTGCAAGGCGCCGCCGAGCCATCCGCCGAGCGTGATCGACGGGGGAATGACGATGCCGCGGAACACCGGCGACGCGTCGTAAATGCGCCACCCGGAGAACATCATGATCAGCGCCGCGATCGCATTGAGCCAGTGCGTGACGCGCAACCAGAACGGATGGATCGGTGCATCGGGAGGCGAGCTTTCGCGCACTGGCGAAAGTGGCGGTCTCATCGCTTTCATATGGGTTACCTCGAAAGTCGAACTGAAGCTTGGTTACCGGTTAATTCGTCGCCTGGGCGTCGCTGGTTACAGCGCGCGAATGAACCGGCATCTTTTTGTGATCGATTCGGCAGAAACCCGCGAAACAGGCAGGCCATGCTGTAACGCGTGGAGGGAAAAGAACGAACTAACGAAAGGCACGAGGGGAAACGACGAACATGAACCAGGACGGCGTCATTGCAGCGCATCACGGCTTCGGATACTGTGTAGCGACCGATGCAAAACGCAGCACGCCGCTCGCTTGCGCAGCGGCGTGCGAAATTTCGTCCCGTTGTCCCGCCCCTACAGGAACCATGTCGCACGACGCGGAAAGCCGGCTGAAAGCGTTGTTCATCAGCGGACTTGCAGGCGATCAGAACGCGTATCACAGCTTTCTGCAGGCTCTCACACGGCATCTGCGCGGCTATCTGCGAAAGCGCATTCCGCATCGTCTCGACGACGTCGAAGACCTGGTCCAGGAAATTCTGCTGGCGGTACATAACGCGCGACACACCTATCGGTCCGATGAGCCGTTGACGGCGTGGCTGCACGCGATCGCGCGCTACAAGCTGATGGACTTCTTCCGCTCCCACGCACGCCGTGAGTCGCTGAACGTCCCGCTCGACGATCATGAGGAACTGCTCGCCGCCGCCGACGACGAACCCGCGCAGGCGCGGCACGACATCGGCAAGCTGCTCGAGCATCTGCCGGACAAGCAACGTCTGCCGATCGTTCACATGAAACTCGAAGGGCTGTCGGTGACGGAAACCGCGCGGCTCACCGGTCTTTCCGAGTCGGCCGTCAAGGTGGGCGTGCATCGCGGACTCAAGGCGCTCGCGGCTAAAATCCGGGGATTGCGATGAACACCGACGAACTCATCTCCCTCCTTTCGAACCAGGTGACGCAGGTCGACCGTAGGGCCATCGCACGCCGGTTCATTCAGGCGCTGCTGATCGGCGCAGCGGGCTCGCTGGTCCTGATGAGCATCGTGTTCGGCGTTCGTCACGATCTCGGCAGCGTCGCCGGTACGGGCATCTTCTGGGCGAAGCTGGCCTTTCCGCTGGCGGTCGCCATCGGCGCGCTGCTCGTCATCGCCCGGATCGGCCGGCCCGGCGCTCGTGCGGGATATGCGTGGGCGCTCGTGGCCTTGCCGTTCGCGGCGGTCTGGATCGCGGGCTGGATGATCGTCGACAACGCGGGCCCGAACGCGCGTGCCGCATTGGTGCTCGGTCAGACGTGGCGCACCTGCCCATTCAATATCCTGCTTCTTTCGATGCCGACCTTTCCCGCTGCGATGTGGGCTATGCGATCGCTCGCGCCGACGCGACTGCGGCTTGCAGGCGCCGTCGTCGGCTTGCTGGCAAGCTCGACGGCGACGATCGTCTATTGCCTGCACTGCCCCGAAATGAGCCCCGCATTCTGGGGCGTGTGGTATGCGATCGGCATGCTGTTGCCCGCGCTCATCGGTGCGTGGACAGGCCCGCGATTTCTGCGCTGGTAGTGCGACCTCTATCCGACGACGCGTGCCCATGCCGCCCGAATGCGACGCCCGCGATCTTCGAGAAGATACGAAGCGAGCAGCGCCAGAAGTCCGGAGACGACGCCCGTCAGCACGTGCTCGACATAGGGCAGACGGTAACGGCTCGCGTGCGCATACGCATCGCCGATTGCAGTCAGCAAGCCGACGATCGCTGCATTGCCGTACCGGTTTTCGTAGAGCTTCGCGGCGGGCGTGAAAGTCAGAAGCACCGCCAGAAGTCCGGTGAAAAGTCCGGTCTTGAACGCTACGGTCCAGTGAGCCATGCTCGCGATATTGCTCCAGCTGCCCGGCATGCAGGTCATGCACGCGCTGGTCGGCTGCCAGAAACGCTGAACGAATAATCTAACCCGCCGCTTCAACTCGCTCGACATGATCGACACCCCTTCTCATTCGTCGATGAGATTCGACTGGCTTACGAGCGCGCGATCTATTGCTTCGAGCGCGTAAATGAAACCGGACTTCCGGCCTTCTTGCCTGATTCGCTGAAGTTCCTTCATCAAGGCAGCGTTCCGATCACCCCTTCCGTACGAGACAAGCGCGCGTGCGCGCCCCACGTAGAACGCTGAAAAGAGCGATGGCTCCCGGCGAGCGTATTCCTCCAGCGCCGCGGCATGATGCTCGGCCGCATCCCAGCGGCGCCGATCGATGCACGCTTCGATCGCGTCACGTCGAAAGAGAAAGTGATTGTGGCTCACCGCGCCGGCCGTGAGCAGCGCCTGCGCTTCCGCAAGCGCGCTTTCGAATACATCGATGTCGTCTGTCACGCGCGCAAGGACGCCCAGGTAATGCGCGCCCAAGTAGGCCATGCCCGTCTCCCGGCTGATCGACAAGGCCTCCGCGATATCGTCAAGCGCTTCGCGCCCGCGCCCCGCGATCCGATGCAGCTCCGCACGAAGCGCGAGCGCTTCGCCTTCGAATCTTTTCGACTTCAGTTCGCGCGCGCATCGCAGCGCAGGTTCGACGTGCTCCCACGCACGATCCCATTCGGCGAGATCGTGCAGGCAGTGCCAGGCCGCGTGATGAGCAACGGCGAGCGCCCGAAGATGCCTCACCTTCTCGGCCGCGGCGACACTCGCGAGCGCGGCTTCCAGTCCGGCCTGTGTCTTGCCTGCGAACCACGCCGTGATGGCGCGCATGGGAAGATTGGCGACAGCGATACGTCCGAACCCGTGGCCTTCGCAGAGTTCGATGCAGCGGCTGAAGGCGTCGTGAGCACTGATCATCCGTCCGCGCATGTACTCGGCATCGCCAAGCCCGCCCAGCGCTGCCGCTTCCTGTTCGGCGTCGTGCGCCTCGCGCGCGAGTGCGAGACTGCGTCCATGTTCGCGCAGGCAGCCCTCGATATCGCCGCGCGGAAAGCAGAGATTGCCGCGCAGGAAGTGAATGCGCGCCGCCTCGCGCTGAAAGCCCTGTGCGGCAGCGACGCCGGCGGCGAGATGGAGATCGGCCCATGCGCCGTCGAGATCGTCCGTGACGCGCTTGACCGTGGCGCGCCCGATCCACGCCTGGCAGCGCTGCGCGTCGCACACCGCGACCTCGAGTGCGGCTTCGAATGCCGCGAGCGCCGATCGCATGTCGCCGACGTCGTGCAGGATATCGCCGCGAAGGCACTCGAGCGCGACGCGCTCGCCGCTCTCGTTCGCAAGCTGAAGCCCCCGTTCGACGAGCCGGAGCGCGGATTCATGGCGATGCGCCCTCGCCTGCGAGCGCGCCGCGTCGCAATAGGCGCGCGCCGCCTCGCTGTCCATTGCCCGATCGAGATGTTCGGCTCGCAGCAGCGGGTCACGTTCCGCATACCACTGCGCGGCCCGACGATGCAGCTCGCGACGCCGGCTTTTCAGCAAGCCGTCATAGACGGCGTCGCGAATGAGTGCGTGATGGAACAGGAACCCGGCACCCTGACGCCGCAGCAAAAGACTCGTCACGAGCGGCTCCAGTGCGGCGCCGGCGCCATCGACGAGATACTCGAGCGCGTCCTTCTCGAAGAGTTGACCGAGTACCGAGGCGGCCTGCAAGACTGTCCTGTCGACGGCGTGGAGCCGATCCATCCGCGCCTGCACGAGACTGCGCACCGTGGCCGGCACGCCGGTTTCGCCGGTTTCGTCGCTATCCTCCGCGTTGCCCAGCAGCTGCTCGAGAAACAGCGGATTGCCCGCCGCCCGCGCGATGCAGCGCGACGCGAGGTCCGCCGCCGCACCGGGAAACGATGCGGCCATCGCGTGCGCCTCGCTGACGCTGAGCGCAAGGAGATCGACGAGCGCGTACGGCGCGCCGGCCGCCGCGCGCCACGATTCATCGAACGCGTGGCCGGCGGGACGAGCGGTCAGCACCAGCACTGCCGGACACTGCGCCACGGTCGCCGACAGCCCGGCAAGGTCATTGAGCGTCGATCCATCCGACCAGTGCATGTCCTCGACGGACAATAGTCGAGGTTGCCGGCGGCTCGCGCGCTCGACCAGCCGGCTCACGACATGGCGCCGCCCGCCGGCGCGCGTCGCGTTGTCCATCGCTTCGTAGATTGCGCGATCTTCGAGTGACATCGGCACATCGGCGAGATCCTTCAGAAAAAGCGCGTCGCCGCGATCGATCAGGCCGTCGCCGATCGCGTGCTCGACGCCGCTCACGCCGGCCTGCGCGTCACTCGCGTCGTCGAGCGCCAGAAGCCCGCGCACGAGAGACTGCATCGCGCCCCGTCCGGTGGCGGCGCCGAAATCGAGCACGAGGCCGCCGTGGCAGAGAAAGCCCGCGTCGCGCGCCTCGCGTTTGAGCTCAGCGAGAAGGCGCGTCTTGCCGATTCCGGCCTCGCCGCGCAGTAGCACGGTGCGACCGGCGCCGCTCTCGCGACATGCCTCAAGCATCGCGCGAAGCTGGCGCAGTTCGTCGAGACGACCGACGAACGGCCGTCCCGGCGCACTGTGCAGGAGACCCGCGATACACCACGCCGAAACCGGCTGAGCGAAACCCTTGACGGAAAGCGCGCCGCGTCCGGCGCACTCGACGCGGCCGGCCAGCGCGCGCCGCACAGCCTCCGAAATCAGAATTTCCGCGGGCCCGGCCGCGTCGGTGAGACGCGAGGCGAGATTGACCGTCTCGCCGGTCACGGTGTACTCGCGATGCGCGGCGCTGCCCGTGCCGCTCGCAACGACCTCGCCGCCCGCAATGCCGATATGCACCGCGACCGAACGAGTGAGAGCGCGCGACAGGGCGGGCATCGCGTCGCTGATCGTGAGCGCCGCCCGCACGGCGCGTTCGACATCGTTGCCGTGCGAAACCGGCGCGCCGAAAACCGCCATGATCGAGTCGCCGACATGCTTGTCGACGTAGCCTCCATGCTGCTCGACGATGCGATCGGCCGTCTCGAAGTATCGATCGAGCACGGCGACGATTTCTTCCGGATCGGCTTCCCGGCTCATTTTTGTGAAGCCGCACAGATCGGCGAAGAGCACCGCGACCTGCCGCCGTTCTCCTTTCGCCCCGCTCGGGCTCGTGCCCGCGTCTGCCGGGCCGGCGCGCGCGCGCAGTTCCGTCAGCGCATCGAGCAATTTCCGGCGATGCCCGACCGAAGCGATTCCAAGATCTTTCAGGTCGTCCGCGGTAAGGCTGCGCAGCACGTCGGCGTCGATGGCGTTCTCGGCGAACACCGTTTCGTACCGTTCCATTCCGAGGCTGCGCAGCCAGACGGCGACGTCCACGATATCTCCGGGCGAAGGAATCGAGTCACTTCAAAGATAGCATCTGGACCCCCGGAGACTCCCGTCAATCGGCGGACCGATAGTGATTGAAACGATTAATGTCAAATCGCGAATACTGATTTGGGCGAATCAGGGTTTTTACCCACAACGCCGCGTCCTACACTGCCTCTCAACGACGAAGCAGTGGAGAGAAACCTCACCACCCGCGACGTTCCCCAAAATCAGCATTCGGAGGTCATCATGTTCAAGTCCATCGTTCCCGCCATCGCCATCGCTGCCGTTCTCGCCGTTCCGGGTTTCGCCCAGGCGCGTGAAGACGGCCCGGTCACCCGCGCGCAAGTGCGCGCCGAACTGGTTCAACTCGAGCGCGCGGGCTACAACCCGGCGGCCGATCAGACGACCTACCCGGCCCAGATCCAGGCAGCACAAGCCCGTGTCGATGCGCAGCAAGGCGCCGCTGCGTCGTCCTTCGGCGGTGCAAGCGAAGGCGCATCGGCGTCGGGGCATGCGGGCCGGTCGAGCTTCCTCGACCGCATCGTCCGTCCGGAGGCGGCCAATCCGGTCGACTTCAATCGTCCGTAAGCCGCTTTTAGCGCAAGAATGCCCGGCCGCGCGCCGGGCTTTGCGCTTTCCAGACCGATGATTCGGGCCGTCCGGCCACCTTTCATCACCCTGTAATCCGTCGATTCGACGATGTTTTCAGACTCGGCCTTTTTCATCGGCCAGTCCGGCGGCACTACAATTTGTGTCTGTCGTTGACACATATTTTGGATCCGCTGCCTCATGCCCATGCCGTCCCTGCGCCTCGTTTTCGCCTCCCTCGGATTTCTCGCCCTCGCTGCCTGCGCTGGCCGCAGCGCGGTCACGCCGAGCTATCAGCAGGAGCTGTTCAGCACCGGCGCGAGCCCGTTCGCGCACAATTTCGACGCCACCGTCAACGAAACTTGCGAGGCCGCGCGCCGCGCGCTGCTGTCGCAAGGCTTTCTCACGACGATGGGCCAGCCCGACACCGTCGACGCGACCAAAAACTTTCAGCCGAGCGCCGAGACGCACGTCGTCGTGTCTTTCCATGTGGTGTGCACGCCTGGCGAGAACGCGACGAATCAGAGCATCGCGTATGTGAACGCCGTGCAGGACGGCTATGCGCTCAAGAAGAGCGATACGTCGGCGAGCGTCGGGTTGAGCGTGTTGGGGTCGCTGTCGCTGCCGATCCGCTCGAACAGCGACGCGATGGTCAAGATCTCAAGCGAGACCGTGCCCGCCGGCAAGTTCTACGACCGCTTCTTTTCCCTGATGGGCCACTATCTGAACACCGTGCCGCGCAGCGCGCCCGTCGCGGCGGACGAAGTGAAGAGCAAGCCGCTCGCGCCGTCGCTCATCGTCAACTCGCCCGAACTCACGCCGACACCGATCGTCGTGCAGACGCCCGCCGCTGCAACGGCGATCCAGGCATCGGATGCAGTCGCGGCCGGTGGCTCGGATGTGTCCGCGGCGGCGTCCGCAGCGCCAGCGGCGCCGCGAACCACCACGACTCAATAAGCCGCGCGCCGCGTCAGTTAGGCACGTTGACGATGCCGCCCGCCGTCGTAATGGCGTTCGCGCCCGGATCAACGGCGATCGGCGGCAGATTCGACGCCGTGAGCGCAGGCGCCGATCCCGCCTTGCCGCCGCGTGCCACCGTGCGCACCACCTGAGAAGGCGGCAGCGGCGCGTTGTTCTTCAGGTGATTCCACATCAGGTTGAGCGCCTGAATGTCGTAGTAGTGGACCGGAATGAAGCGCGTGTCGAAGCCCGCCACGCTCAGGAACGCGTCGAAGTGCTGGCCGTTCGTGATTTCATAGAGCGAAAGCTGGCTGTTGTTGCCCTCAGCCACCCGATTCGCGCCGAGATACGGCCGCGACGCATGGTTGATCGGCACGAGCGCATCGGCGCGGCCCTGCACGATGATCGCAGGCTTGCCGCGCAGGTTCGCGTTCACGCGGATCGCATTGACGTTGCCCACCATCGTCGCATTGCCGTTGGTCCACAGCGAGCGCAGGCATGCGGCGCCCGCGTAACTGGCATCGGGCGTCGCCAGGCGATGATCGGCCGCGCCCGCCGTCCCCGCGTTGTACACCAGGTTGATGCCGTTCGTCGGCGGCACGCCGTTGCCGTTGCCGAAGAGCGTCGGCATCGGCGAGACGAGCGGCGCGACGCCCGCCGCGCCCGTTAGCGCGTTGGTCGTGCCGAAGCTGAAGTCGCACAGGTTGTCGAGCACGCTCGCCTTCATGTACGCGTCGGCATACGTGACGGCGACGGCCGGCACCGCTTGCGAGTCCCACATCGGCGCATGGAGCGTGTCGGAGTCGGTCTCGTAGCCGGCCTGATGCAACTGGTTGAGCGCGTCCGTGGCCTGCGCGACGGTATTGCCGCCCGCGACGAGCCCGCTCGCTGCGAGCGTCGCGCACCGCGCCGTGCGGATCGCGTTCGTGGTCGCCACGGGCAACGTCGTCAGATACGGCGCGCCGGCTGCGGCGGGCGCGAGCGCCGCGCAGGGCTGAAGCAGATTGGCGAGCGTCATGTAATCCGCGAGCGGGCGCCCGAACGAGCCGACCGGCACGCCCCCCTGCCGCACCGAGACTTGCGACGGCAGATTCAGATTGATCTGCGGCTCGCCGACGACGACCGCCGTGATCCAGCCGTCGGTGTCCTGCTCCGCCGCCGCCAGCGATGCGCCGCCGCCGTTGCTCACCGATGCCGCGATCGTCGTGATGCTGCCTTTGCTGTAGCGCACCTGATGCGTCGAGCCGCTGACCGGGCCGAACATGTCGTTGAGCGCCCAGTATGCAAACTGGATCGCCTGCAGCGTGTTCTTGCCCCAGTCCTTTTCCGGGTTCTGTTGCGAATGCGCGTGCTTGTACGCGTAGCGGTTCGGGAAGGCCGAATTGAACGATGACAGCGCCGACGCGCTCGCGTTCGCCTTGAAGATCGCCTTCGTCCCGGCAATGTCGGCGTTCGCGAGCGTGCCGTCGATCAGCGTGACGAGATTGGTCGACAGTTCGTGGCCGCCGTTGCCGCTGCCCTTGTCGTTATAGGCCACCGCGCAGCCGCGCTTCAGGCCCCACTCGCCTGCCGCCGAAATCGCACCGTAGACGCCGCGCGACCCCGACGACGTCGCCGTGACGATGCAAGGCTGATCCGGGTTGAAGCTCTGCGGGATCTGCACGAGCAGGCTGACGTTCTGCGTGCCGCTGCCGTCATCCGCGTAGGCGATGTATTCCTTGCCCGCGATCTTCCCCTCGCCGAGCGTGTCGTTGCCGTTCAGATCGACGTTCGGCCCCCAGAAGCGCCCGTAGCCGCCGTTCGACGACATGTCGACGAGCGCGCGGTAGTTCGAATAGATCGCGAGGCGGCGCAGTTCGGCGGCCGTCGGCGCCGCCGGCTTGGCGAT
Source organism: Caballeronia sp. INML2 (assembly GCF_023631365.1). Taxonomy (NCBI): domain Bacteria; kingdom Pseudomonadati; phylum Pseudomonadota; class Betaproteobacteria; order Burkholderiales; family Burkholderiaceae; genus Caballeronia; species Caballeronia sp. INML2. Next base: position 19,032 of record NZ_JALQDH010000027.1, read on the forward strand.
CGCGGGCGCGGTCGCCGACGCGAGGCCCGTCTTGCCGAGACCGGCCGTGAGCAGGTCGTCCGAGACGCCGTCGTAAGTCTGCGTATTGACCGAGCCGGAGATGAAGCTCGGCAAGGTGTTGGTCGGCTGGCTGCTGCCGTTGTCGTCATCGCCGCCGTGGCATCCGGCGAGCGCCAGTGCGGCGAGCGCCGCCAGCGCGACAGTGCGCGGCATGTGCTGCAAAGTCTGCAACCTCTGGGTACGCGCGAATCTTTTCATTGTGGGTCTCCGCCATACGTTCCGATGAGTGGTGCAACCTGAGAGGGCAACACGTCCGCGAGGCTCGCGTGCGCGCCGCGCGGCCGTTGGTGCAAGTATCGCGCCTTATCCGCCGGCGGTCTTGGCCAAATTCACGCCGCGGCAGCGAAAGCGCCAAACGACAACGGGCTCCGGCAGCAAAGCCGGAGCCCGTTCGAACGCTCGCTTGACGAGCGAAAGCCGGCGGCATCGTGCGACGTCGCCGGCTTTCTGTAACTCGTGTTACTGCCCGCCGCCTTGCACGCCGAGGGTGAGCTTGTTGGAGACCGACTTCACACCCGGCACGCCCTTTGTCACTTCTTCGGCCTGGGCGATCTGGCCGCCTTCCGGCACCGTGCCCGTCAGCGTCACCGCGCCGCTGCGCGCGCGCACGAACACGTTCGACACATCGAAGCCCTGCGCCTTCGACAGCGCGCGGCGCACGTCGTAGCCGAGCTTGCGGTCGGTCTTCTTGGTCGCGGATTTCTGAGCCTTCGCCTGCGCCGCCGAGTCGGTGCTCGTGGCCGCCGCGTCGCTCGATTGGGCATAGGCGCTCGATGCCACGGCCACGCACACCACCACGCCCAGCGCCTTCAACAGATCGACTGCTTTCATGATTTCTCCTTTTGTTTCGCTTGTTGACTTCGCACAGTTGCTACTTCGCTCGTTTTTGCACTACAAAACCGGACCGCATTCCCAGCGGCTGGGCTACGACATCGAGCGGCTGCCCGTGGCCACGCGCGCCCGGGGCCTGAAACGGCGCGCGGGCATGACGGCGGCGAGCCGGCGAATGCGGCTCACGGTGCTGCGAGAGACTGGCGAAAGAAACAAACTGCGGCCGGTTGGTCGGGCGGAAAAACCCCGTCGGCTCGAATATGACCTGCCGCATGGCGGCTGACTGGCGCGGCTCACGAACCCACATTCCGGGCTGCGGCCCGCGAAAAGCCTTGTCGTGCGGCGGCGAACGTCAATTTAGCCCAGCGCGGCCATTAGCGCAAAGCATTTAACAATGCGACCTTCCGCGAAGCCGCGCACGCGCAACAGCACCGCCTGCGCCGACACACGTCCGTCACAGTCCGCACGCGCCGCGCGGCCCGCCGGAGGCCGATCCATCTCCTGTACCATCGACGCCATGCCGGCCGCCCGGACGCGCCGCTCGCGCGCCACGCCGAACCCGTTCGTGGAAATGACCGCGCATCGCGATCGGTTAAGCTCGCGGGCACGCAGTTTTACGATTACCGACGAGATGACCCACCCTTCAGGAAACAATCCGGGCACCGATCCGGACGTCCCACCGGCACGCAAGCCGCAGCAGCGGATCGTCGCACGCTTCGTCGCGATATCCTGGCGCGACCTCGCGCTCACCTTCGGCCCGATCCTGCTCGTCTGCGCGGCCGCGCTCTATGTCGCCGTGCGGCTGATCCAGCCCGCGCCGCCGAGCACGCTGACCATCGCCGCCGGGCCGAAAGGCAGTTCGTTCTGGACCAGCGCGCAAAAATACAAGGCGATCCTCGCGCGCAACCGCGTGACGCTCAACGTGCTCGAGACGCAAGGCTCGCTCGACAACCTGACCCGTCTCGACGATTCGAAATCGAACGTCGACGTGGGTTTCGTACAGGGTGGCCTGACCAAGCCGGGCACGACGCACGACAACCTGGAATCGCTCGGCAGCGTGTCCTATGTGCCGCTCGCGGTGTTCTATCGCGGCGCGACAGTCGTCAGCCGATTGTCGGAGCTGAAGGGCAAGCGGCTCGCGATCGGCGCGGAAGGCAGCGGCACGCGCGTGCTCGCGCTCACGCTCCTGAAGGCGAACGGCATCGAACCGGGCGGCGACACGGAGCTGCTGCCGCTCGCCGGCGACGACGCCGCGAAAGCGCTCGAAGACGGCCGCGTCGACGCCGTTTTCCTGACAGGCGACTCCGCCCAGCCGCCGACGATGGCGAAACTCTTGCGCTCGCCGGGCATCCGCTTCATGGATTTCGTCCAGGCCGATGCGTACGCGCGCCGCTTTCCGTACCTGACGGAAATCGAGCTGCCGATGGGCGCCTTCGACTTCTCCCGCAACCTGCCGCCGCGTCCGGTCCACATGATCGCGCCCACAGCCGAACTGGTTGCGCGCGACAGCCTGCATCCGGCGCTCTCCGACCTGCTGATCGAAGCCGCGCGCGAGGTGCACGGGCGCGCCAATCTGCTGCAGCGGGCCAACGAATTCCCCGCGCCGCTCGTGCACGAATTTCGCATCAGCGACAACGCCGAGCGGTATTACAAATCGGGTAAGAGCTTCCTCTACCGCACGCTGCCGTTCTGGCTCGCGAGTCTCGCGGATCGCGTGCTCGTCGTGCTGGTGCCGCTCATCGTGGTGCTGATTCCGGGCTTGCGGCTCGTGCCGGGGCTGTATCGCTGGCGCGTGAAATCGCGAATCTATCGCTGGTATGGCGCGCTCATTGCAATAGAGCGGGAAGCGATCAGCGGCCCCGATACCGCCCAGCGCGATGCCCTGCTCGACCGCATCGACGCGATCGAAACGGCCGTGAATCGCATGAAGATGCCGCTCGCGTTCGCGGATCAGTTCTACGTGCTGCGCGAGCACATCGGCTTCGTGCGGCAGCGCCTCGCGCATGTGCCCGTCGCGCAGCCCGACGAAGCCCCCGCGCGCGACGTGGCGCAACCGGACGCGTCTGTTGTCGCTTCGCGGGCAGACACGGAACAAGGCAGCACGTAATATCTATTGGAGGAACGCAAGAACGGGATGCAACGCCGCGCGTCGCATCCGCCATGCAGGACACGACAAAAAACGAACAGATGAGGCTCAGGCGCGCGTTTGCGCGAGCAAAGCCAAGGAATCTCAGGGAGAAGGGAACATGAGTGCCCCGCATTCGACCAGTACTGGTCATCCGTACTTTTTCTTCGACTTCATTTCGCCGTTTTCGTACTTGCTGCTCGAACAGCATGAAAAATGGCCGGACATGCCGTTCGAGCTCGTCCCCGTCCAGTTGATGAAGCTGCTCGACCGCTGGGGCCAGCCCCACGCCGCGACGATTCCCTCCAAACGCGTCTTCACCTACCGGCACGCGCTGTTCCGCGCGGAACAACTGGGCATTCCGTTCAGGATGCCGCCCGCGCATCCGTTCGACCCCAGCAAGGCACTGCGGCTCGCCGTGCTGGCGAACGGCGAGATCGGCCGCGTGCGCGAGATCTTTCGCTACATCTGGCGCGAGGGGCGCGATCCCTCCACGCCGGAGGGCTTTCGCCGATTGTGCGAGCGCGTCGGCATGCCGGACGGCGAAACGCGCATCGAGGACGAGGACGTCAAGGCGAAGCTGCGCGACAACAACGACCGCGCGGTGGCGATGGGCGTGTTCGGCGTGCCGACCTTCCTCGTCAACGATCAGATCTTCTGGGGCGAGGACACGCTGCCGATGGTGCTCTATGTCGCGCGCTCGCCGAACTGGCTCGACGGCGCGGAAGTGAAGCGCATCAGCGCGCTGCCGATCGCGCCGCGAGATGCCGATTTCGGTTGATGCTGGCCGGGTGGGCGCTCGCGCCTATGCCGTGCATAGCGCGCTCGCTATGGTGTCAAAAACGGATAAGCGTTTAACTTCGGGTGAGGGTTCGCGAGTTCGCGCCCGTGCAACCCGAATTCAACCGTTTCGCAAGCCATGAACGATCCCGCCGACTCACTCGACATCTGGCTCATCCGTGTGCTGCGCACCCTGCTGCTGGAGCGCAGCGTGACGCAGACCGCGCAACGGCTGAACCAGACGCAGCCGGCGATCAGCACCGCGTTGCGCCGCCTGCGCGAAATCCTGAACGATCCGATTCTCGTGCGCGGCAAGCAGGGCATGGTGCCGACCGAGTACGGCGAATCGCTGCTCGCGCCGGCGCAACGCGCATTGCGCGAAGTGGAATTCGTCGCGACGCCGCACGGCGATTTCGATCCGGCAAGCTCGCGCCGCACCTTTCGCGTCGCCGCGCCGGATTATCTGAACGATTTCTTCATGCCGACGCTCGTCGCGGCTTTTCGCGACGCGGCGCCCAATGCGCGTCTGGAGATCGAGTCGCTCACGCCGATGCGCGACCACGAGCGCATGCTCGACGAAGGCGAAATCGATCTGATGGTCGCCAACTGGACGAAGCCCGAGCCGCGCTTCGAACGCCAGGATCTGTTCACCGACGTATTCGTCTGCCTGATGCGCGCGAACCATCCGCTCGCGCGCGAGCCGCTGACGGTGGAACGCTATGCCCTCGCCGCGCATCTCGCGCCGACGCCGTATAGCGGCGGCAGGCGGCATCCGATCGACGTCGGCCTTTCGCGCGCGGGCATCGAGCGGCGCATCGTCACGACGATTCCCTACTTCGGACTCGTGCCGCAGGTGCTTCTGCAGTCGGACCTCATCTTCACCGCGCCACGCCGGTTCGCGCAGCACTATGCGGCGATGCTGCCGCTCGCGGTGCTCGACTCGCCGGTGCCGTTTCCGCGCATCAAGTGCTATCAGCTTTCGGTGCCGCAGCCCGATCAGCCGACGGATGTCGCGTGGCTGCGCACGCTGATGTCGACCGTGTCCGATTCGCTCACCCGCAAGAAGGCCGTCGCGGCGCCCTCGGGAGACGAGACCCGCGAACTGGGCGAACTCGCAAAGTAGCGCACGCCTGACGGGACTTCGGTACTATCCGGAACGACACCTCGCCGGCCCGCTCACATGGACGCACTCGACAGACTAATCCAGCTTGCGCACCTCTCCGGCGCGCTCGATCTGCGCTGCCTGCTGAGCGGTCCGCTGGAACTCGATCACGCGCCCGCGCCCGCTGGCGAAGCGGTGTATCACGTCGTGCTCGATGGCGCGTGCACGGTGCTTCGAAAGGGTCATGCGCCGCTCGAACTGCGGGCAGGCGACATCTTCTTCTTGCCGCGCGGCGACGCGCACGTGCTGAGCATTCAGCCTCGTGAAAACGGGGCGGCGAAGACGGAGATGGACGTGCGCCACAACGGCGCGGTCACCGTGGAAAGCAATTGCGGCGGGCAGCCTCCGGGCGTGGACTTGCTGTGCGGTCGATTTCTCTATGCGCCGCGCGCCCTGCTGATCGACGTGTTGCCGGATGTCGTGCATGTGTCGTTCGCGAATGCGTCGGCGACTTACCTCGCGCCGCTCGTCCAGACGATGCGCCGCGAGGCGGAAGAGGCGCAACTGGGCGCGCCGTCGATCGTCACGGCCCTGTCTACCGCACTGTTCACGATGGTGTTGCGCGCCTGGCTCGACGGGCAGCCCTCGCTCGCGGGCGTGCTCGGACTGCTTGCGAACCGGCGGCTGGGCGCGTCGATCATCGCGATGCTGGAGCGCCCCGCCGAACCGTGGACACTCGAAATGCTGGCCAAAGAAGCGGCCATGTCGCGCGCGACGTTCATGCGCGCGTTCTCGGCGCGCTCCGATAGCTCGCCGCTCGCCTTGCTGAGTCACGTGCGCATGCAGCTCGCGAGCACGATGCTTACGCATACGAAAAAGAGCATCGCGGATGTCGCGGCGGATGTGGGGTATCAATCCGAGGCGGCGTTTTCGAAGCGTTTCAAGGAGCTTTACGGGGTGGCGCCGGGGAGGTTTCGGGCGGCGAACGGGTTGGGCTGAGTCAGCGGAAATCGGACCGGTAATACGCGTGGTGATCCTTGGCGCATCGTGCTCGACGAGTTCCGTCGCCGAGGTTCGCTTCGCTTACATAGATGCCGTGCGAAAGAAAGTAGCCGCGCAGCGCGCACACGACGCGCTCCTGCACGCGCATTCTGAATACGAGCGATGCCGATTGCCTGCGCGACGGCTGCCGCGCGCCTTTCGTTCTCAGATTGGTGACGTGGTAGATGCCGGTGCCCGGAATGCTCGTCGTGATGCGGCCGCGCGTGTTGTAGGTGAACCCTTTTACGCCGATCGAGGTGCTGATCCCGCTCTTGCTCAGATTGACGCGCACGCCGGGCAATATCTTGATGCTCTCGCGAAAACCGAACCCCATCGCTGCTTCCCCTACACAAATCGTCGATTTCGACATGTTAGGGAAGCAGGTTTGAGCGATCTATCCGACCGTTCCGAGGACATCGCACCGAGATCGACAAAGACAGTCACGAGGAGCGAAACGGTGCGCTTCACGCGGTCGCGCGGACTGTTCGTGACGCTTCGGCCCCCACTCGCGCCGCCACCTCCCTCACCCTCAACAACTGCGCCGCGACCGCCAACCCGATCGACCACGGCGCTTTATCGGCGATCCCTTCCACGCCGATCGGACACGTGATCTCCGTCAGCCGCTGCGCCGCCACCCCGCGCTCCATCAAACGCCGCTCGAACTTCACGCGCTTCGTCTTCGATCCGATCAGGCCGAAGTAGGCGAAGTCGTCGCGCCGCATGATGCGTTGCGTGAGCGCGAAGTCGAGCGAATGATCGTGCGTCATCACGATGAAGTACGCGCCCGCCGGCGCCTCGTCGACGATCGCATCGTGCAGATCGGTCGCTTCGATCTGCACGTTCGCCGGGACTTCGTCGGGGAAGAGTTCGTCGCGCGCATCGACCCACTGCACGACGCACGGCAGCGTGCCGAGCACCTTCACGAGCGCGTGGCCGACGTGGCCCGCACCGAACAGGACGACGTGCATCATGACCGTGCGCTCCTCACCGCGTTGACTGCCTTGAGGATCTCTTCCGCCGTCGCGGGCGCGTTCAACGGCGGATTCACCTTGTGGTCGCCGACCGCGGAAACGGCGTCGCGGATCGCGAAGAACACCGAGAACGGCAGCAACAACGGCGGCTCGCCCACGGCCTTCGAGCGATGGATGCTGTCTTCCGCGTTGCGATTCTTGAAGAGATTGACGCGGAAATCGGCGGGCATGTCGTTCGTCGTCGGAATCTTGTAGGTGGACGGCGCGTGCGTCATCAGCTTGCCGTTGTCGTTCCACCAGAGTTCTTCCGTCGTCAGCCAGCCCATGCCCTGCACGAACGCGCCTTCGACCTGGCCTTTGTCGAGCGCCGGGTTCAGCGACGCGCCCACGTCATGCAGCGCATCCGCGCGCAGCACGCGCATTTCGCCGGTCAGCGTGTCGATCACCACTTCCGATACCGCCGCGCCATACGAGTAGTAGAAGAACGGGCGGCCCTGCATCGTCGCCTGATCCCAGTAGAGCTTGGGCGTCGCGTAAAAGCCGTCGGACCACAACTGCACGCGCGCGAGATACGCCTTCTGCACGACTTCGCCAAACGGAATCGCATCGTCGCCGACGATCACGCGATCGTTCGCGAAGCGCACCTGCTCCGGCGTGACCGTGCCGCCGCCGAACTTCTCCGCCGCGAATTTCGCGAGCCGTTCGCGCAACTGGCGCGCGGCGTCCTGCGCGGCTTTGCCGTTCAAATCCGTTCCCGTCGATGCCGCCGTCGCCGATGTATTCGCGACCTTGCTCGTGTCGGTGGCCGTCACGCGCACGCGCTCGAAGTTCACGCCGAGCTCATGCGCGACGACCTGCGCGACCTTCGTGTTCAAACCCTGGCCCATCTCGGTGCCGCCGTGGTTCACGAGCATCGAGCCATCCGTATAGATGTGAACCAGCGCGCCCGCCTGATTGAAATGCGTCACGTTGAACGCGATGCCGAACTTCACCGGCGTCAGTGCAAGGCCTTTCTTCAGGATTTCGTTGTTCGCATTGAATGCGTGGATGGCCGCGCGCCGCCGACGATAATCGCTCGTCTCTTCGAGCTCGGCGATCAACTCGTGGATGACGTTGTCTTCGACCGTCTGCCCATAAGGCGTCTTGTTATTTTCCGTCTTGCCGTAGAGATTCGCGCGGCGCACGTCGAGAGAATCCTTTCCGACCGAACGCGCGACGTTGTCCATGATGTACTCGATCGCGAACGCGCCCTGCGGCCCGCCGAAACCGCGGAACGCGGTGTTCGACTGCGTGTTCGTCTTGCCGCAATAGCCTTCAATCTTCACGTCCGACAGCCAGTACGCGTTGTCGAAGTGGCAGACGGCGCGCGTCATCACGGGACCGGACAGGTCGGCGGAGAAGCCGCAGCGCGAGGTCATGTCGACGGAAACGCCTTCGATCTTGCCGTCGTCGTCGTAGCCGACTTCGAAGTCGTAGATGAAGTCGTGGCGCTTGCCGGTGATCATCATGTCGTCGTCGCGATCTGGACGCAGCTTCACCGGGCACAGCAGCTTCCACGCGGCGAGCGCCGCGCAGCACGCGAAAATCCCCGACTGCGATTCCTTGCCGCCGAACCCGCCGCCCATGCGCCGGCATTCGACGAGCACGTTGTGCGAATGCACGTTGAGCACGTGCGCGACGAGATGCTGCATTTCCGTCGGGTGCTGCGTCGAGCAGTAGACGTGCATGCCATCGTCGTCCTTCGGCACGGCATAGGCGATCTGCCCTTCGAGATAGAACTGTTCCTGACCGCCGAGCTTCATCGCGCCGCGCTCGTGGTGCGAGGCTTTCGCCATGCGCCCTTCGGCGTCGCCGCGCGACAGCTTCAGCGGATTCAGCACATACGATTCGGCCTTGCGCGCCTCCTGCGCCGTCAGGATCGGCACGAGGTCTTCGAACTCGATCGTCGCGCGGCGTGCGGCAAGACGCGCCGTATCGTGCGATGTCGCGACGACGATGAACATCGGCTGGCCGACGAACTGCACGATGCCCTGCGCGAGCACCGGATCGTCGTGAATGATCGGGCCGCAATCGTTGACGCCGGGAATGTCCTCGGCGGTAAAGACGGCGACGACGCCCGGCGTCGCGCGCACGGCGTCGAAGTTCATCGACACGATCTTCGCGTGCGCCTTCGGGCTCGTGCCGAGCGCGGCGTGCAGCGTGCCCGCGACGGGCGGGATGTCGTCGGTATAGCTCGCGCGGCCGCTCACGTGCAGATGCGCCGATTCATGCGGACGCGACACGTGGACCTGCTTGAACGCGTCGATTTCGTTCGCGAGCGACTGCGCATCGGCGAGAAAGGCTTCGGCTTGCTGATTCATTGTCTTGTTCTCCCTTTTCGCTTACTTCGCTTCGACCAGTTCGATTGCACGCACGTCCAGCTTCGATTTATCGAGCGGATCGTGCGGACGCGTCTCCAGCCAGAAGCGATACAGCAGGCTCTTCGCGGTGTCGAGGCGATAGTCGCTGCTCGCGCGCATGTCGGTGAGCGGCTGGTAGTCCTTGGAGAGCGCGAGCATCGCGGCCTGGACGGTGGCTTCGTGCCAGTGGGCATCGGCGAGAACGGCTTCCGCGTGCGATGCGCGCTTCGGCGTCGCGGCCATGCCGCCGTAGACGAGGCGTGGCTCGCGGATCGTGTCGCCATCGGCGATGAACGAATACGCGGCGTACACGGCGGAAATATCGGAGTCGAAGCGCTTCGACAGCTTGTAAGCGCGGAACTGCAGCGTCGCGCGCTTGCCTGCGCGCGTCGGCAGGCGAATGGCGGCGACGAACTCGTTCTCGCGCATGTCCTTCTTCTGGTACGCGATGTACAGGTCTTCGAGCGGCATCTCGCGCGTGCCGTCCACGCTTTGCAGCACGACGCGCGCATTCAACGCGATGAGGCCGGGCATCGAATCGCCGATCGGCGAGCCGTTCGCGACGTTGCCGCCGAGCGTGCCCGCATTGCGGATGGGCAGCGACGCGAAGCGCTGGCACGTTTCCCCGAGTTCGGGATAGATCTTCACGAGTTCGGCATACGCGCGTTCGACCGACACGCCCGCGCCGATCTCGATCCAGTCGTGCGTCGTCTCGACGTGCTTGAACGATTCGATCTGCCCGATATAGACGATGTCGCCCAGATCGCGCAGTTGCTTGGTGACCCACAAACCGACATCGGTGCTGCCCGCGAGAATGCGCACGTTCGGATTTTTGTCCTTGATCGCAGCGAGCGCCTCGGCGGTGCGCGGCGCCTCGAACCGGCGGCCGGCGTGCTCGTAGTGGAACGTGTCGTCGCGTTGGATGCTTTCGAGCGTGCGCGCGAGCGCCGGAACGTCGAGGGGCGCGAGCGGCGCGTGATCGAACATCTGCTCCGCCGCGTCGATGATCGGCCGATAACCCGTGCAGCGGCACAGATTGCCCGTCAGCGCGTCGCTGATTTCCTGGCGCGAAGGCTTCGTCTTCTCGCATGCGCCCGGGCAGCCGGTCGTCGCATGGCCGTGCTTTTCGTAGAGCGCGAACATCGACATTGCAAAACCCGGCGTGCAGAAACCGCATTGCGAGCCGTGGCAATCGACCAGCGCCTGCTGCACCGGATGCAGCGTGCCGTCCGGCTGGCGCAGGTCTTCGACGGTGAAGAGCGCGCGGCCATCGAGCGTCGGCAGGAACTGCACGCACGCGTTCACGGCCTTGAATGCGACGCCGCCCGCGCAGTCCGGCTCGCCGATGACGACCGTGCACGCGCCGCAGTCGCCTTCCGCGCAGCCTTCCTTGGTGCCGGTGCAGCGCGCGTCCTCGCGAAGGTATTGCAGGACAGTGCGCGTCGTCGACGCGCCGCTCACTTCCTGGATCGCGTTGCGGTGATAGAAGCGGATCGGCTGGGTCATGTGATGTCTCGGGGCTCTTCGATGCTTTTTCTGCTGGTTGCGCGGGATGCGCAGCCGGTGGCATGTGCGACTTCGCGGGACTTTCTCGGACGGGTCCTGTCGCTTCGATGATTCGAAAGCTATCACCACCAAAAACCACAACCCATAGGCGGCATTGCATGAACGACATATTCTTCGTCCGATATGTGCCCTTAACCTTATGCAGCAAGCCTTTCGGAGTTGCCGTCCGATCGTTCTGCCCGTCGATTTGTCCCACCTGGTTACAAAACACGTGCGACGTTGCGCCGCAACATATGGGAGAATCATGCCTTCGCGCCGAATTCAACCCCGCACTTTCCCTATGTCCTCCGAGCCTCGCATCGCGCCGCAGGGCGACTTCGCAGTCACGCTGCGGATTCTGCCCGTCGTCCTGTACACATTCCTTTGCTACCTGACGATCGGTATTCCGCTCGCGGTGCTGCCGGGTTACGTGCATACGGATCTGGGCTACGGCTCGGTCATGGCGGGCGCGGCGATCAGCGTCCAGTACTTCGCGACGCTGATGTCGAGGCCGCTCGCGGGCCGCACCGCCGACACGCTCGGCCCCAAGAAAACCGTGCTGTACGGCCTCGCGGCGTGCGCGGCGAGCGGCGTGCTGCTGCTTGCGTCGGCGCTCGCGGCGCAATGGCATGCGGTGAGCCTCGTGCTGCTGGTGATTGCGCGGCTCGTGCTCGGCTTCGGCGAAAGCTGGGTCGGCACGGGGTCGATCACGTGGGGCATCGGGCGCGTCGGGGTGACGAACAACGCGAAGGTGATTTCGTGGAACGGCATCGCGACATACGGTGCGCTCGCGATCGGCGCGCCGCTCGGCGTCGCGATCGATCATTCGCTCGGGTTCGCATCGCTCGGGGTGATCGTGATTGCGCTTGCCGGCTTCGGCTACTGGCTCGCGACCCGCATGGCGAGCGTGCCGATCGTGCATGGCGAGCGCATGTCGTATCGGAGCGTGTTCTTCCGCGTGTTGCCGCACGGGCTAGGACTCGCGCTCGGCTCGGCGGGCTTCGGCTCCATCGCGACGTTCATCACGCTCTATTACGCCGCGCACAGCTGGCCGAACGCGGCGCTTTCGCTCACGGTGTTCGGCACGATGTTCATCGGGGCGCGGCTGCTGTTCGCCAATACCATCAAGGCGTACGGCGGGTTCCGCGTGGCGATCGTGTCGTTTGCGTTCGAGTGCGCCGGGTTGCTGATGCTGTGGCTCGCAGCCGAGCCGACGTTCGCGCTCGCGGGCGCCGCGCTGACCGGCTTCGGCTTCGCGCTGGTGTTTCCGGCGCTGGGTGTCGAGGCGGTCGGGCTCGTGCCGCCGGCGAGCCGGGGCGCGGCGCTGTCGGCTTATTCGGTGTTTCTGGATTTGTCGCTTGGGCTGACCGGACCGCTCGCGGGCTATGTCGCGGGCGAGTTCGGGTATGGGTCGGTATTCTTGTTCGCCGCGCTGGCGGCGGCTGCGGCGGTGGCGTTGTCGTTTGCGCTTTATATGCGCGCAGGGCGCGGAGTGGGTGGGCCGGCTACGGTTTGAGACGCGCTTCGGGCCCATGGTCGATACGAAGCTGCAGAATGCGATACGGGCGGCTTGAAGCGCAGGGCACCTCGTCAAGATAAGAGACGGGACGCCCCTTCGTCTTCAATGTTTGTCTTAAAATCCCCGCTTGGCCCATTAGCGTCCGCTTTATGAACCCGACCTCGGAAGACCGCTGGCGCGACTTGCGCCCGGACCCGGACAGCGACACACCGCTCTATCTCCAACTCGCTCGCAAGCTCGCCAACGCCATCCACGACAATCGCTGGAACGCAGGCGAAGCGCTGCCCTCCGAGCGCGTGCTGTCCGATGCGCTCGGCGTCTCGCGGATCACATCGAGAAAGGCGATCGCGCTGCTCGTCGAACAAGGGCTGATTCGCCGTGAGCAAGGCGCGGGCAGCTTCATCACGCCGCGTTATGAAGATCCGCTCTCGCGTCTGTCGAGCTTCTCCGAGATGCTGCGGCGGCGCGGCTTCACGCCGAGCTCCAGGTGGCTCTCGCGCACCATCGAGCCCGCCAATCGCGATGAAGTCATTCAGCTCGGCCTCTCGCCCGCCGCCACCGTCACGCGCCTGAAACGCCTGCGTCTCGCCGATGACATCGTGATGGCCGTCGAAAACTCCACGTTCCCCGCGTCGTGCATTCCCGATCCGCAGACCATCGGCGATTCGCTCTACAGCTATCTCGATGCGCGCGGACTTTCCATCGTGCGCGCGCTTCAGCATTTCCGCGCAGTGAACGCGAGCGAGGAGATCGCGCGGCAAATGGGCATCGCGCCGCACGACGCGCTGCTGCTCATCACACGCGTCGGCTACACGGCCGATCAGCGCGCGATCGAACTCACCGATACCTACTGCCGCAACGATTACTACGATTTCGTCGCGGAGTTGCGAAAATAAGCCCAGCCCGATGACCGACACTGCCACAGCCCAGCCGTCCGACCGATCGCTCTCCATCATGCTGTGGCTCGTCGCCACGGGCTTCTTCATGCAGACGCTCGATTCGACGATCGTCAACACCGCGCTTCCCGCGATGGCGAAGAGCCTCGGCGAAGCGCCATTGCGCATGCAGGGCGTCGTGATCGCCTACTCGCTCACGATGGCGATGATGATTCCCGTCTCCGGCTGGCTCGCCGACAAGCTCGGCACGAAGCGCGTGTTCTTCAGCGCGATCCTCGTGTTCACGATCGGCTCGCTGTTGTGCGCGAAAGCGCAGTCGTTGCAGGCGCTCGTCGCGTATCGCGTCGTGCAGGGCGTGGGCGGCGCGATGCTCTTGCCGGTCGGGCGTCTCGCCGTGTTGCGCGTGTTCCCGGCGGAACGGTATCTCTCGGCGCTCGCGTTCGTCGCGATTCCGGGGCTGATCGGCCCGCTCATCGGTCCGACGCTCGGCGGCTGGCTCGTGCAGATCGCGTCGTGGCACTGGATCTTTCTCATCAACGTGCCGGTGGGCGTGATCGGCTGCATCGCGACGAATCTGTACATGCCCGACAGCCGCAATCCCGCGACCGCGCCCTTCGATCTCGCCGGCTATCTGCTGCTCGCCGTAGGCATGGTCGCGCTGACGATTTCGCTCGACGGCCTCGCCGATCTCGGCCTGCAGCATGCGATCGTCATCGTGCTGCTCGTGCTCTCGTTCGGCTGCTTCGTCGCCTACGGCCTGCATGCGACGCGCGCTGCCCAGCCGATCTTTTCGCTCGATCTCTTCAAGATCCACACCTTCAGTGTCGGGCTGCTCGGCAATCTGTTCGCGCGCATCGGCAGCGGCGCGATGCCGTATCTGATTCCGCTGCTCCTGCAGGTGAGCCTCGGCTACACGGCGTTCCAGGCCGGCATGATGATGCTGCCCGTCGCCGCCGCGGGCATGGCGTCGAAGCGCGTCGTCACGCGTCTCATCGAAAAGCACGGCTATCGGCGCGTACTGGTCGTGAACACGGTTCTGGTCGGGTTGATGATGGCGAGCTTCGGACTCGCGAGCGCGCATCAGCCGCTATGGCTGCGGCTCGTGCAACTGGCGATCTTCGGCGCCGTCAATTCGATGCAGTTCACCGCGATGAACACGCTCACGCTGAAGGATCTCGGCACGGGCGGCGCGAGCAGCGGCAATAGCCTGTTCTCGCTCGTGCAGATGCTGTCGATGAGTCTCGGCGTGACCGTGGCGGGCGCGATTCTGTCGACGTTCACGGGGCTTCTGCCGCAAGTGACCGAATCGAACTCGCTGCCGGCGTTCCACGCGACGTTCCTGTGCGTCGGGATCATCACTGCGGCGACGGCATGGATCTTCGGTCAACTCGCGCCGGAAGTGCGCGCGGCACGCCGCAAGCCCGATCCTTCCGAGTCGAACTGAGACGGCGCATGAACGCGCACCGCCCCGGTGCCCGGACGCACGATCGCGCGGCGCGCGCTCCCGGCTCTGTTGCACGGGCGTCCAATCCGCACACGAATAGGCCGCGCGGTGCACCCAGTAATCGCTGCGACCCGCCTGGGTATTGGATTCGCACGCTTTTTGCTCGAACGCTGAGATGCCGATCCGGTAAACTATCTCGATATAAATCACCCGCCTTGCGCCCAGACCCCATGAGCATGGTTGATCTCGACCCTCCCCGCTTCCAGCCGCCTCGGCCCGTCGCCGGCGACGATGGATCGCGTCGCACCGTGCTGTACGGCGAGTACACCGTCTTCAGCGTGTTCCAGCCCGTGTTTTCCGTGTCGCACCGGCGCGCGATCGGCTATCACGCGTCCCTGCGCGCCCGCGACGACGCGCATCGTCACATTCCGTCTCACGAGGTGTTCACACAAGCGGCGCGTCGCGGCGATCTGCTGGAACTCGGCCGGCTCGCGGAATCGCTGCATCTGGGCAACTTCAGCGCCTTCGATAGCCACGACGAATGGCTTTTCCTGAGCCTGCATCCCGCTGCGCTGATGGACACGAGCTACGGCGATGCCCTGCTCGCATCGCTGAAGGATGTCGGCCTGCCGCCGCAGCGCGTCGTGCTCGAAGTTCCCGAGCAGGCGGGCGGCGAGACGACGCGATTTGCCGAAATCGTCGATTCGCTGCGCAAGTCGGGCTTTCTGATCGCGCTGGACGGCTTCGGCGTGAAGCATTCGAATATCGATCGCGTGTGGCATCTGCGGCCCGATATCGTGACGCTCGACCGCTGCATCCTGCAGCAGGCGACCGAGCATTCGCATATCGAGCGCGTGCTGCCGCGTCTCGTGTCGCTGCTCCATGAATCCGGCCAGCTCGTGTTGATGGGCGGCCTCGCGACCGAGCGCGACGCGTTGATCGCGCTCGAATGCAACGTGGACTTCGTGCAGGGCGCGTATTTCGCGCAACCGAGCGTCGATGCGGTGCACAGCGAAGTCGCGGCGGGTGTCATGGATGCGCTGTCGGCGGCGTCGCGCGAACGCGTCGCAGCGCGCGAGCGGGCGCAGGTTGCGCGTCTCGGACCTTACGTGAGCGGGCTCGAGCGCGCGTCCGTCAAACTCACGGAAGGCGAATCGCTTATCACCGCGACGAGCGAGTTGCTGCAACTCGCCGACACCGCGCGCTGCTTCCTGCTCGATCAGGCCGGACGTCAGATCGGCGACAACGTCGTGCCGGTCGTGCGCACGTCGCAGCGCGCGAAGCGCTTCAGCCCGCTGCTGCATTCGGAGGGCGCCAGCTGGGAACGCCGGCCGTATTTCATCGAGGCGCTGCGCGCGCCGGGGCGTGTGCATCTGACGGCGCCGTATCTCTCCATCAACGATGCACATCTTTGCGTGACGGCGTCGATCGCCGCGCAGACGCCTTACGGACTGCAGGTGCTGTGCGTGGACATCAACTGGGAAGGCGCGAAGCAGCGATAGGTCTACGCGCCGTTTCCGGAATCGGGGCGAAGCAGATCGAAGCCGGCGAGTACGAGCACGCCGGAGAGCACGATGAGCGCGGCGGAATGGCGGCCGAAATACAGCAGCGCGGCCGCCGACCAGGCCGCGAGGCACAGGCCTGCGAAGCGTTTCATGATGGCGATGCGATTCGGAACATTGTGACAAGCCGCCATTTTAGGCTCGTGTCCCCACCCGCGCAGCGACGGCACGGCTGAATGCGCCTCGGCGTTCGTCCGCACGCGCTTTGGGTGCCAATGAAAAAGCCCTCTTGCGAGGGCTTTATTTGTCTTGCGGCCTTCAAAATTCATTGAAGAGCGCCGCAACCGGATCCATGCGTGATTACGCACCGAAATTCTTGGCGGCGAAATCCCAGTTCACGATGTTCCAGTAAGCCTCGATGAACTTCGGACGGGCATTGCGATAGTCGATGTAGTAAGCATGCTCCCACACGTCGATGGTCACGAGCGGCTTCGCGTCGGTCGTGAGCGGCGTGGCGGCGTTGCTCGTCGACACGATATCCACCGTGCCGTCGGTCTTCTTCACGAGCCAGGTCCAGCCCGAGCCGAACGTGCCGGTCGCGACCTTCGCGAATTCTTCCTTGAACTTGTCGTAGGAACCGTACTTTGCGTTGATCGCATCGGCCAGCGCGCCGGTCGGCGCACCGCCGCCCTTCGGCGACAGGCTGTTCCAAAAGAACGTGTGATTCCACACCTGCGCCGAGTTGTTGAAGATGCCGCCCGACGACTTCTTCACGATTTCTTCCAGCGGCAGGTTCTCGAATTCGGTGCCGGGGATCAGCTTGTTCAGGTTCGTCACATAGGTCTGGTGGTGCTTGCCATAGTGATACTCGAGCGTTTCTTCCGACATGTGCGGAGCGAGCGCGTTCTTGTCGAACGGCAGCGGCGGGAGCGTATGTTCCATGATGCGAGCTTCCTTTCTATGTGGATTGTGGGAATGTGAGGATGAGGCAGTGGAGCAATGGATTGTAGGCGAGTTGGGATAACCCAGCAAACCGTGTGCCCTTTATGAGCAAGATTGCTTTCTATATGCCTCAGGCGGCGTAAAAAGTGCTCTGACGAGCCTCTCCAGGCACGTCAAATGTACGCCGATTTTGCGTCTCGCGTCGTGCTCAGAATTCGTCCGACAGACGCGGCTGAACGTCGGCGAGCAAGACGTCCGCGGACCCTTGCGCGAGATGCACCGTGAGCGGCCGCCTCGGTTTCAACGCGTTGGGCGCACGCACGGCGCGCCCGGATTGAGCATCGATCAATGCGGCATAGCCGCGTTCCAGTGTGCGCTGCGGACTGAGCACCTGCAAGCGCGCCGCCAGTTCCGAGACGCACGCTTTCTCCCGCTCCGCGCGTCGCTGATGTGCGCCGCCGATCCGCTGCGCAAGTCGCAGCAGATGCTCGCGTTCAGTCGATACGTCCGGACGCTTGCGCTGCCAGCGGTAATGCACCAGCGCGAAATGCGCGCGCGCGTCGCGCACGGGTCGCGCGCCTGCCGCTGCGAGACGGCTCGCCAGTTGCCGCAGATGCGCCCGCTGCCGCGCGAGCCGCTCCGCGGGACTGACGAGCCTGCGCGCGAGCCAGTCGAGTTGCTGCGCGCGCCGCTCCATCGTCCGGCCGAAGCTGCGCGCGAGCGCCGCATGGCGATGATCCAGCTCGCGCAACAACAGCACGCGCTGCGGGCTGACGAGTTCGGCGGCCGCGGTCGGCGTCGGGGCGCGCACATCGGCGGCGAAATCGGCGATGGTGAAATCCGTTTCATGGCCGACGCCGCTCACCACCGGCAATTCGCTCGCCGCGATCGCGCGGGCGAGTACTTCTTCGTTGAACGCCCACAGATCCTCGATCGAGCCGCCGCCGCGACACACAATCAGCACATCGACTTCGCGACGCGCGTTCGCGGCCTCGACCATCGCCGCGAGCTTCACGCCGACGCCCGCGCCTTGCACCGGCGCGGGATAGACGACGATCGGCACATGCGGCGCTCGACGCGCGAGCGTCGTGAGCACGTCGCGCAAGGCGGCTGCCTGCAACGACGTCACGATGCCGATACCACGCGGATGCGCGGGCAGCGCCCGCTTGCGTTCGGCCGCAAAGAGTCCCTCGCTTTCGAGTTGCGCCTTCAGCCGCAGGAACGCCTCATAAAGCCGGCCCTGCCCCGTGCGCCGCACCGCTTCCACGTTGAGTTGCAGCTCGCCGCGCGGCTCGTACATCGTGACGAGCGCGCGCACCTCGATCTTGTCACCCTCGCGCGGCATGAATTCGGCGTATTGCGCGCGGCTGCGGAACATCACGCAGCGCATCTGCGCGTTCGCGTCCTTGATCGAAAAGTACCAGTGGCCGCTTGCCGCACGCGTGAAGTTCGACACCTCGCCCGACACCCAGACGAGCGGAAACGACCGTTCGAGCATCGAGCTGATCGCGCGATTGAGCACGGAAACGGGGATGACGGCATCGCCGCTTTGCGACGACAGGGAATCGGGAGTCATGTCTGGATGAGAAAAATGCCTTGGGCCGCAGCTGCTGTGTCCGTTGGACAAACGGCGCCAGTCGAGGTACGCAAGTGTAACAAGTGTCCACACAGAAATACTTACCGCCAGCCGCGCCGCGGTGTCGCCGAAAGCCCGTCACTGCATACCAAGTATCTGTTTTTATAGCGATTTGTTTTCGTGAACACTCTCATTCCCGGAGCAACTCTTTCCTTACGCGGTTTCGCGCTCGCCGCGTCGCAAGTTCTTCACAGACTTATCCACAGGCGCCTGGAGCGAGCCGAGCCGAATTCTCATACGTGCGCGCGACTGGCGCCCACGGCTCACGCGCGCTAGAGTGCCGGGTTCCAGCACCGGCTGGCGCGGCCGGGTCTCATTCGTCCCGAGCCGCGACTCGCCGGGCATCGTCCAACGCCGACCGTATTCGAGGAGCTGCCGTTGCACGCCATGCCGTACCCGACCTGCCGCCCGCCAGCGTTTCGCGCGAAGGCGGTCCATGTCTGATTTCAAGCCGCCGATCGAGAACTTCCTCGCCCGCGAATGGCGCCGCCGCGGTCCGGTCGCCTGGGCGCTGACGCCCTTCGCCTGCATCTTCGGTGCGATCGCAGCCGCGCGGCGCGCCTGCTACGAACTCGGCTGGATAAAGCGCGTCGATGTCGGCGTGCCGGTGGTCGTCGTGGGCAACGTGACCGTCGGCGGAACGGGCAAGACGCCGACTGTCATCGCGCTCGTCGAGGCATTGCGCGCCGCAGGGTTTCAGCCGGGCGTGGTCTCGCGCGGCTATGGCGCGAAGGTCGCGAAGCCCACGGGCGTCACGCCGGCCTCCGCCGCCGCCCAGGTCGGCGACGAGCCGCTCCTGATCGCGCGACGCACGCACGCGCCGGTGTTCGTCTGCCCCGATCGCGTCGCCGCTGCGCGAGCGCTGCTAGAGGCGCATCCGAACGTCGATGTCCTCGTCTCCGACGACGGCCTGCAGCACTACCGCCTCGCTCGCGCGTTCGAGCTCGTCGTGTTCGATGCGCGTCTCGGCGGCAACGGCTTTCTGCTGCCCGCGGGTCCGCTGCGCGAACCGATGTCGCGCCGCCGGGACGCCACGCTCATCAACAGCCCGTACGAACGCACGCTGCCGCCGTGGCCGGACACGTTCGCGCTCGAACTCGAATCCGGCGACGCGTGGCTGCTCGACGATCCGCATCAGCGCCGCCCGCTCCATCAATTCGCGGGCGAGAAAGTGGTCGCCGCGGCGGGCATCGGTTCGCCGGAGCGATTCTTCGCGACGTTGCGCGCGGCGGGCATCGCGCCCGCGACGCGCGCGTTCCCCGATCACTATTCGTATCGCGAGAATCCGTTCGCGGGCGTCGAAGCCGATGCGATCCTGATCACCGAAAAGGATGCAGTAAAATTTGGGGCCTGGCGCGACGCACGCATCTGGGTCGTTCCGGTGCAAGCCGTGCTGAGACCGCGCCTCATCGCTCTTGTTGTGGAGAAACTCCGTGGACGCACGTCTGCTTGAAATCCTCGTTTGCCCGATCTGCAAAGGCCCGCTCAGTTACGATCGCGCGGCGCAGGAACTCGTCTGCAGCGCCGACAAGCTCGCCTATCCGATCCGCGACGGCATTCCCGTGATGCTCGTCGACGAAGCGCGCCAGACTGTCGAGGGCACGCCCGTCGAGCCGATCAAGCCGAACGGCGACGCCTGAGTGCGCTGACATGTCCGTTCCGTTCATCGCGGTCATTCCGGCGCGTCTTGCTTCCACCCGCCTGCCGAACAAACCGCTCGCCGATATCGGCGGCAAGCCGATGGTCGTGCGCGTCGCCGAGCGCGCGCGCGAATCCGGCGCGAGCCAGGTGCTCGTCGCCACCGATTCCGATCGCGTGGTCGAAGCCGTGCGCGATCACGGTATCGAAGTGATGATGACGCGCTCGGATCATCCCACCGGCACGGACCGTCTCGCCGAAGTGGCGACGCGTCTCGGCTGGGACGATGACGCGATCGTCGTCAACGTGCAGGGCGACGAGCCGCTCATCGATCCGCAACTCGTGCGCGATGTCGCCGCGCACCTGTCGGCGCATCCCGAGTGTGCGATCGCGACGGCCGCGCATCCGATCCACGATCCCGCAGACGTATTCAATCCGAACGTGGTGAAGGTCGTGCTCGATGCGAAGAGCGTCGCGCTCTACTTCTCGCGCGCGCCGATTCCGTGGACGCGCGATGTCTGGCAGCCGCACTGGCCGGATGTCGCCGCGCTGGCAAAGCTGCCTTCCGTGCCGGAGAACGTGCTGCGCCACATCGGGCTTTACGCGTATCGCGCGAAATTTCTCCGCGACTTCCCGACGCTTGCGCAAGCGCCGATCGAAGCCGCCGAAGCGCTCGAGCAACTGCGCGCGCTGTGGCACGGCGAGCGCATCGCGGTGCGCGTGACGCAAGACGCGCCGCCGCCCGGCGTCGATACACCGGCCGATCTCGAGCGCGTACAGGCGCTCTTCTCCAGAGCCGACTGAGCGCCGCCGCACAACCCGTGTAAACCCCGCCGACGCCCAATTGGCGGGGTTTGTGGCGTTTTCTATCCGCGTTATTACGGTCGCGATCGTAAAGAGCCGTGGCATAATCAAGCGATTGCGCGAGCCTTCCGGTCAGCGCCACGCTCAACGTTGCGCCGCTGTCCGCAGGTGCCCGCCGTCTCCCTTTCGGGCGCGCGCCCTGTCGTCGACGCCGCACGAGCCAAGCACCGGATGTCAAATCAGCCTCGCGGCTTGAAGCGGTTTATAGACGATTCGGAGAGATCACCATGCGTTTGATCCTGTTGGGCGCACCCGGTGCGGGCAAGGGCACCCAGGCAAACTTCATCAAGGAGAAATTTGGCATTCCGCAGATTTCGACCGGCGACATGCTGCGCGCAGCCGTCAAGGCAGGCTCGCCGCTCGGCGTCGAGGCGAAGCGCTACATGGACGCGGGCGAACTGGTGCCGGATTCGCTCATCATCAATCTCGTGAAGGAACGCCTGCAGGCGGACGACTGCAAGAACGGCTATCTGTTCGACGGCTTCCCGCGCACGCTGCCGCAAGCCGAAGCCATGAAGGATGCCGGCGTGGCGATCGACTACGTCCTCGAGATCGATGTTCCCTTCGACGAGATCATCACCCGCATGAGCGGCCGCCGCGTGCATGCGGCATCGGGACGCACGTATCACGTCAAGTTCAATCCGCCGAAAGTCGACATGACCGACGACGTCACCGGCGAGCCACTGATCCAGCGCGACGACGACAAGGAAGAAACCGTGAAGAAGCGTCTCGAGGTGTACGTCGCGCAGACCAAGCCGCTGATCGCGTACTACAACGACTGGGCGAAGACCGGCGAAGCGCCGAACGGCCTGAAGGCGCCGGCGTATCGCAAGATCTCGGGTCTCGGCACCGTCGATGAAATCCGCACGCGTGTGTTCGAGGCGCTAAAGTAAAGCGCGCGAGGCATCACGCCAGGAAAAACCCGCTCTCGACGAGCGGGTTTTTTTACGCCCTCGCGTATGAATTCGCATGACCATCGTGCGAATTTGCAGCGTGCGGCTTCGCTACAATCGACGCGTTTCCCACGAGGACGACATCGGCGCGAGCGGCCTGTACCCCGGCCCTCGC
The DNA here is from genome assembly GCF_023631365.1 of Caballeronia sp. INML2. NCBI lineage: Bacteria > Pseudomonadati > Pseudomonadota > Betaproteobacteria > Burkholderiales > Burkholderiaceae > Caballeronia > Caballeronia sp. INML2. The sequence continues at coordinate 41,395 of NZ_JALQDH010000027.1, forward strand.
ACGCACGAATCACATAAAGGAGAAGAATCATGGAGATGCAAGGCAATGTCTTTCTGATTACCGGCGGCGCGTCGGGACTCGGCGCGGCAACGGCGCGGGTCATCGCGGCGCAAGGCGGCAAGGTCGTGCTCGCCGACATGAACGAAGCGGCGGGCAAAGCGCTCGCTAAAGAGCTGTCCGGCGCGTTCGTCAAATGCGACGTGAGCCAGGAAAGCGATGGTCAGCGCGCCGTCGATACCGCGTCGAGCCTCGGCACGTTGCGCGGCCTCGTGAACTGCGCGGGCATCGCGCCGGCGGCGAAGACGGTCGGTCGCGACGGTCCGCATGCGCTCGACCTGTTCTCGAAAGTCGTTGCAGTCAACCTCATCGGCACCTTCAACATGATCCGGCTCGCGGCCGCCGTGATGTCGAAGAACGAAACCAACGATACGGGCGAGCGCGGCGTGATCGTGAACACGGCGTCGGTCGCGGCATATGACGGGCAGATCGGCCAGGCGGCCTATGCGGCGTCCAAGAGCGGCGTGGCAGGCATGACGCTGCCGATCGCGCGTGATCTGAGCAAGAGCGGCATCCGCGTGATGACGATCGCGCCGGGGCTGTTCGAAACGCCGATGCTGCTCGGCATGCCGAAGGAAGTGCAGGACGCGCTCGGGGCGATGGTGCCGTTCCCGCCGCGTCTCGGAAAGCCGGACGAATACGCCATGCTCGTCAAGCAGATCTTCGATAACCCGATGCTCAATGGCGAAGTGATCCGTCTCGACGGCGCGATCCGCATGCAGCCGAAATGACGCTTCGGATGTGAAAACGGCGGGCTTCTTTCGAAGTCCGCCGTCCGCGTTCAGTCGCCGTTGTGCTGCGTGCGCTGCCGCAGCTCATGCAGCTCGGTTTCGACGACCGTCGCGTCCTCGGCATCCGGGCGCATCTCGATGTAACGCTGCAAATCTTCGAGCGCCGGCCGCAGATAATCCAGACGCGCATACGCGAAGCCACGATCGCGTACTTCCTCGATGCTGTTCGGCAATGCGATCACGAGCCGCTGCTGAACCGCGAGCAGACGCTGCCAGCGTTCCGTCTGCAAGTAGACGCCCTTCAGATTCCGCAGCATGCGCGCGACGATCTCGCGCCGCGTCGCGGGTTGCAACAGCACGCGCAGCGCGCTGCCGATCGATTCGCCCACGCGCTGCACATACGGCTCCAGCATCTCGACCATCTGCGCTTCGGAAAGCGTCTGACCGGTCGTCGGATCGAGCATCAGATCGTGGCCCGGCGTGGCGACGCGCAGCAGGAAATGCCCCGGAAACGACACGCCGCGCACCGGCAATCCGAGTTGCTCGGCCATTTCCAGATAGACCACCGCGAGCGAAATCGGAATGCCGCGACGCCGGCGCAGCACCACGTTCAGATGGCTGTTGTCGGGATCGTAGTAATCGTTGAGATTGCTGGAAAAACCCAGTTCGCGAAAGAAGTATCGATTGAGCGCATCGACTTTCTGCTTGACGCTTGCGTCCTCGGGCATGCGGCGGCGGGCGCGCACGACCAGTTCGTCGATCTCCGCGAGCGCGGCCTGCATGTCGAGATCGGGATACGCGTCCTGCGCGAGCGACAAAGCCGCTTCCGTGAGCGGAAGGCTGTCGTCATCTGCCATCAGCGAAGAGAAGTAGTCGAGGATACGCGTTGTCGTCATCAAAGCGTGCGTCTCTTGAAATAGGCGTACTTGAAGCCCATCGCGGACAGAATACCGAAATATAGCGCGGCGAACACGACGAGACTCGCGCCGAGCAGCGCGATGCGCAGGAACGGCGTCGCGCGCATGCCGATCCAGTCGAAATTGATCGTCACCCAATGCATCGCGCCCGCAAGAATCAGGCACGCGCCAATCAGTTGCACGAAAAAGCGCAGCCAGCCCGGCGACGGCTGGTAGATCTTGCGGCGGCGCAGGCCCGCGAACAACAGGAGCGCGTTGGCGAGCGCGCCGAGGCCGATCGAGAGCGTCAGACCCGCATGCGAAAAAATCGGCACGAAGATGTAGTTGCTCACCTGCGTCATGATCAGCACGAAGACCGCGATCTTCACCGGCGTCTTGATGTCCTGCTTCGCATAGAAACCCGGCGCGAGAATCTTGATGAGGATGAGCCCGATCAGCCCGATCCCGTACGCCGCCAGCGCGCGGCCGACCATCACGACGGAATGGCTGTCGAACTTGCCATAGTGAAAGAGCGTCGCGGTGAGCGGCTCGGCGAAGAAGAAGAGCGCGATCGCGCTCGGCGCGGCCAGCAGGAACGTGATGCGCAGGCCCCAGTCGAGCAGCGCGGAGTATTCGTCGTTGTCGGCGTCGACGTGCGCTTTCGAGAGGCTCGGCAGCAGGATCGTGCCCAGCGCCGCGCCCAGCAGCGCGGTGGGAAATTCCATCAGGCGGTCGGCGTAGTTGATCCACGACACGGCGCCCGCCCCGATGTTCGACGCGATATTCGTGTTGATGATGAGGCTCAACTGCCCGACCGACACCGCGAACATGGCCGGGACCATCTTCAGCAGCACCCGCTTGACGCCCGGATGCGCGAGCGCGCGCCTGAAGTTCAACCCGACGCGCGGCGTCATGTCGATCTTCTTCAGGCCGGGCAGTTGCACGAGCAATTGCAGAACGCCGCCGACGATCACCGCGTAGGCGAGCGCGTAGACCGGCACCTTCAGATGCGGCGCCACGAACACTGCCGCGAAAATAAACGCGACGTTCAAGAGCACGGGGGCGAACGCGGGTAGCGAAAACTGCTTGTACGTGTTGAGCACGCCGGAGGCGAGCGTCGTCATCGAAATGAGGACGATGTACGGAAACATGATGCGCGTCATCTCGACGGCAAGCGTGTATCCGATGCCTTCGTGCCGGAGCCCGGACGCAACCGCATAGACGACCCAGCTCGCGCCCGCCATGCCGGCCAGCGACAGCACGACGAGAAACCACGTGAGCACGGTCGACATCGCGTCGACGAGCGCCTTGGTCGGATCGTGGCCCTTGCTGTTCTTGAACTCGGCAAGGATCGGGACGAACGCCTGCGCGAACGCACCTTCCGCGGAGAGGCGCCTCAGCAAGTTGGGAATGCGGAACGCGACATAGAACGCGTCGGTATAGAGACTGGCGCCGAAAGCTCGGGCGATCAGCGTTTCGCGGATCAGGCCGGTCACGCGCGACAGCAGCGTGAAGCCGCTGACCGTCAGGAGGGCTCGGAATAGATTCATGGGGCGCTTATTATACGGGCCACGTGCGGCGCGCCCATCAGACTGCGCTTGCTGCTGGCGTCCAATGGCGAAGGATTGACCAATTGCATCAAATCGCCCGGCGGCGGCGCAATCCACGCCGCGCTTGTCACGTCTCATATTACCTTGCTATAATTTCCGGTTTCGAGGCTCCAAAAGTCTATTGGATTGCGTAGCTTCGCGTCTTTTCCGGCTCTGGCCGGCGATGTTTTAGAGGTTCTCGGGCAATCGTTCCCGGGATTTCAGATCAAAAGGCAGCGCGCTCGAGTGCCCGCGTCAGGGCTTTTCAAGGCCTTCGTCGGCCGCGCGCGCCGGACAAGTAACAGCAGAAACAGGACAAGGAAACCGTCATGGCAAATTCCGCTCAAGCTCGCAAGCGCGCCCGTCAGGCCGCCAAAGCAAACTCGCACAACTCGGCGCTGCGCTCGAAGTTCCGCACGGCCATCAAGGCAGTTCGCAAGGCTATCGATGCCGGTGATCAGGCCAAGGCCGCCGAAGTGTTCAAGTCGTCGGTCAAGACGATGGACATCATCGCGGACAAGAAGATCGTCCACAAGAACAAGGCCGCTCGCCACAAGAGCCGCCTGGCTGCAGCCATCAAGGGCCTGCAGGCCCCCGCTGCCCAGTAATTCCGGCTCGCTTCTGGCGGGCGCTCTCCGGTCATCATGCGTTTTCGTTGACGGAGCGTTCGCCGAAGCAGCTTCCTGTTTCCGCTGCGCAGTAACGAAAAAGCCCGCTTCGGCGGGCTTTTTTGCGTCTGCTCATTCTTCGATGTTTCAGGGCTGTTGCTGCTGGGTCTGCGTGCCGTGATGCGGCGGCAGCTCGCACGCCTCGGTCACGAGCAGGTCATTGTCCTTTGCGAAGTTCAGCACGAAGTCGAAGGCCATCGGCTCGATGTCGCGCAGGCGCGAATCGACGATCACGACCTTGATGTCGCCGATCATCGTCGGACGCACGTAGATGGAATATTGCAGACGGGCGTTGGGCCCTTTCGCCTTGGGGCCGAATCCCGACATCACACCGCACAGGCGCTCGGACCAGTCGCTCGGCCGAAACTTCCTCCCGTTCTTGGTGATGCCCTGTATGAAGTATTCGGTAGGAGATGTTTCAGCCATGTAGAAATACCTTTTGACGGCCGGTGACGCGCACCGGGACGCACATGCCTGACGCAGGGAACCGCAATGGCAGGCGCAGGAAGCACGCCGGGCGGTTTCGCGCGAGTCGATTCCGTTGGAACCGTCCGCGCCCGCGGCAGGAATGGCGGACTCGACAGCACTGGGCCATCCACCGCGAAATCGAAACGCGCAAGGTTACGCCGACCGGATTCTTGGAACCCTTCGCCGCAGATGCGCGTGAAACGGTGCTGAATGTTGCAGAACTGTTGAAACGAGCGAGCGCAATTATACAGCAGCGACCTCTTTTCCGCAGCGCACACAGACATCGGGCGCGTCCATTAGGGGCACTACGAAGTCACGGGTACGGCTTGCGCGCTCGCCATCGTCCTTTTGGCCAGCCTCGTCAAACATCGCAAAATCCTTTATGCTCAAATGCGATACCACTCACGACGGCGGCGCCGTCCGGCCCTGACGCCTGTTAGCGAAGCGGCCGGTTCGAAGCCGCCGCTTGCGTTTCATGACCGCCAAGAAAATTCGCCACTATCTTCAGTTCAAGGATTTTTCGCTCGACGACTACGAGTACGTGCTCGAACGCGCGCGCATCCTGAAGCGCAAGTTCAAGAACTACGAGACCTATCATCCCCTGCACGACCGCACGCTCGCGATGATCTTCGAGAAGAGTTCGACGCGCACGCGTCTCTCCTTCGAAGCGGGCATTTTCCAGCTCGGCGGCCACGCTGTCTTCATGAACACGCGCGACACGCAACTCGGCCGCGGCGAGCCGATCGAGGATTCGGCGCAGGTCATCTCGCGCATGGTCGACATCATCATGATCCGCACGTTCGGCCAGGACATCATCCAGCGCTTCGCCGAAAGCTCGCGGGTGCCGGTCATCAACGGGCTGACGAACGAATATCACCCGTGTCAGGTGCTCGCTGACATCTTCACGTTTTACGAGCATCGCGGTCCGATTCACGGCAAGACTGTCGCGTGGGTCGGCGACGCGAACAACATGCTCTACACATGGATTGAGGCCGCGCACATCCTCGGCTTCAAGTTGCGCCTCGCGACGCCACTGGGCTACAAGCTCGATCCCGCGCTCGTCTCCGAGGAAAGCAAGCCGTTCTACGAAGAGTTCGACGATCCGAACGAAGCGTGTGCGGGCGCCGATCTCGTCACGACGGACGTCTGGACGAGCATGGGCTTCGAAGCCGAGAACGACGCGCGCATGAAGGCGTTCGCCGACTATTGCGTCGATGCGGAAATGATGGCGCGAGCCAATCCCGACGCGCTCTTCATGCACTGCCTGCCCGCGCATCGCGGCGAGGAAGTGAGCGCGGAAGTGATCGACGGCCCGCAGAGCGTGGTCTGGGACGAGGCGGAGAACCGTCTTCACGTCCAGAAGGCGCTGATGGAGTATCTCCTGCTCGGCAAGCTCAATCACTGAGCGGATACCGGGCGAAATTGGCGCCATCGATGATGAGCCGCGACTCCCAAAATCACGGAAGCGCGGCGTTTTTGCTGTAAAAAAGAGCGTTTTTTCCGCTCACTTCGATCACACGCAGGAAAAGGTCAACGGCTGGGTGCGCTCGAAGCTCTACAAGCGCAGCGTGTCGGTCGGTCTTGTCGAACAGCGTTTCCCTTCGAATCGCGCGCGACGCCGACGCCGGCGGCTTCATCAAGCTGAACACCCTGCACATGCGCATCGCGGAAAACGCGCACGCCACAAGCGCAGCGCGTAATTCGCCGGTCGCTGAATGTGAAAAAACCGCCGCACTTTCGTCCGGCGGTTTTGTCTGCGCATCGGGAATCAAAGGCAGACCGGTTCCATCTCCAGATCGACGCCGAAGCGCGCGAGCACATCGCGCTTGATGGCTTCGGCGAGTTCCAGCACTTGCGCGCCCGTCGCGCCGCCGCGATTCACGAGAACGAGCGCCTGACGGTCATGCACCGCAGCCCCGCCGATGCCGCGCCCTTTCCAGCCGCATTGGTCGATCAGCCAGCCCGCCGCGAGTTTCACTTGTCCGTCCGCCTGGCTGTATGAAACGACGCCGGGTTCGCGCTGTTTCAGCGTCTCGAATGCCGTCGCGCTCACGACGGGATTCTTAAAGAAGCTACCCGCATTGCCGAGCACGGTCCAATCGGGCAGCTTGGCGCGGCGCACGGCGACGACCGCATCGAAAATAGCCTGTGCATCCGGTTTCGCCGCGGCTTCGAGCGCGCGAGCGACATCGGCATAGTCGGCGCGCGGCGTCCACGCTTTCGGCAACCTGAATACCACCGACGTGATCATGAAGCGCCCGCGCCCTGCCCGCTTGAAGAAGCTGTCGCGATAACCGAAGGCGCACGCGGCGCGATCGAAGTCCGCACGTTCGCCGGTCGCGAGTTCGACCGCGCTGAGCCGCTCGAAGCGCTCGCCCATTTCGAGCCCGTAAGCGCCGATGTTCTGAATCGGCGCCGCGCCGACCGTGCCCGGAATCAACGCGAGGTTTTCGAGGCCCGGCATGCCGTGTGCCAGCGTCCAGGCGACGAACCCATGCCAGTTCTCGCCCGCGCCGGCTTCGACGAGCCACGCATCGTCGTCTTCGCCGATCAAGCGTTTCCCGGTGATGCCGACGATCAGCGCGACGCCGTCGAAATCGCCCGTCAGCACGATATTGCTGCCGCCGCCGAGCACGAGTTGCGGCATGTTCGCGATGCGAGGATCGGTGGCGAGCGCGACGGCCGCGTCGACGGAATCGATGTGCATCGCATGACGCGCGCGCGCATCGAAGCCGAACGTGTTGTGGGCGAGCAGAGAGAAATCGGAGAGAAGCTGGAGCGACATGAGCGAGGCGCGTCGGTAGAATGACGACAGGTCCGTGATTATAGCGATTGCGCGAGCCGCGCTTCCGCAGCGCGCTCGCCTCAATGAAGGAGAAAGACAGATGCCATCGTTTGACGTCGTCAGCGAAGCAAACATGATCGAAGTAAAGAACGCGATCGAGCAGTCGAACAAGGAAATCTCGACGCGCTTCGACTTTAAAGGCTCGGATTCACGCGTCGAGCAAAAGGAGCGCGAACTCACGCTCTACGCCGACGACGATTTCAAGCTCGGCCAGGTGAAGGACGTTCTGCTGAACAAGCTCGCCAAGCGCGGCGTCGACGTGCGTTTTCTCGACTACGGCAAGCAGGAGAAGATCGGCGGCGACAAGCTGAAGCAAGTCGTCACGGTAAAGAAAGGCGTGTCGGGCGATCTGGCGAAAAAAATCGTCAAGATCGTGAAGGACAGCAAGATCAAGGTTCAGGCGAGCATTCAGGGCGATGCCGTGCGCGTGCAAGGCACGAAGCGCGACGACCTGCAAAGCGCCATCGCGCTGCTGAAGAAGGAAGTCACGGACACGCCGCTCGACTTCAACAACTTCCGCGACTGATTCGTTGCCGCTTCAGAAGTGAAAAAGCCGTTCCGGTTCGCGCCGGAACGGCTTTTTTGCTTTATTCGGGCGCTTGCGCCGCTTCCTTCTTTTCGCCGATGCGGCTTTCCTTCCCCGCCAGCAACTTCGAGATATTGGCGCGATGCCGCCAGATGAGCAGCAGGCTCATTGCGAGGACGGCGAGCGAGATGCGGCTCGGTCCGAACAGGAATACCTGAAAGAACGGCGCGAACACGGCCGCGACGAGCGCCGCCAGCGACGAATAGCGGAAGAAGAACGCGATGATCAGCCAGGTGAGCAGCGTCGCGATACCGAGCGCCGGATGGATCGCGAGCAGCACGCCGGCCGCCGTCGCGACGCCCTTGCCGCCCTGAAATCGGAAGAAAACCGGGTACAGATGCCCGAGGAAGACCGCAATGGCCGCGAGCGCCGTGGCCGTGTTGATGCCGGCGCTGTCCCAGCCGAAGCTCGCGCCGAAGTTCGCGACGATCCACACGGGCAGCCAGCCCTTGAACGCGTCGCCGATCAACGTGAGGATCGCGGCCTTCTTGTTGCCGGTGCGCAGCACATTGGTCGCGCCGGGATTGCCCGAGCCGTACGAGCGAGGATCGGCCAGTCCCATCGCGTGACTCACGACGACGGCGAATGAAATCGAGCCGATCAAATAGGACACGACGGCGACGATCAGAAAAATCATGGTGTCTTTTCAGTTGTGGCGAGAGCGGAACGCATTCTAATCGACGCTCGCGCACTGCACGGGCTTTGCGTCGAGCAATTCAGTCAGAACGGACGGCTTCAGGCTCACGAGATAGCCGCGCCGCCCGCCGTTCAGGTAGATCCGGTCGAGCTCCAGAATGCTCGATTCGACGTACACCGGCATCGCTTTCTTCGTGCCGAACGGCGACGTGCCGCCCACGAGAAAACCCGAATGCCGATTCGCCACTTCCGGCTTGCACGGCTCGATGCGCTTCGCGCCCGTTTGCCGCGCGAGGTTCTTCGTGGACACGGTGCGGTCGCCGTGCATGAGGACGATGAGCGGCTTCGCGTGCTCGTCCTCCATCACGAGCGTCTTGACGACGCGATGCTCGTCCACGCCCAGTTGCCGCGCGGATTCCTCCGTGCCGCCGTGCTCGACGTAATCGTAGGGATGCTCGCCGAACTCGACCTTGTGACGGCGCAGAAATTGGGTCGCAGGCGTTTCGGACACATGTTTGGCTTTCGACATGGACGCATTGTAGCGGCGTGTTTCCCGCCTCACCATTGGCCATTCGGCCGAGTGTTTAGCGGCGTGCCACCGTGGCACGATCGTTCGACAATGAAGCGATTTATCCGCGCGGATGATGCTCGCGATGCAGCTTCTGCAAACGCTCGCGCGCGACGTGCGTGTAGATCTGCGTCGTCGAGATGTCCGAGTGGCCGAGCAGCAATTGCACGACGCGCAAATCCGCGCCGTGATTGAGCAGATGCGTCGCGAACGCGTGACGCAGCGTGTGCGGCGAGAGCGGCGCATGCACACCGCCCTTCAACGCATGGCGCTTGATGATGTTCCAGAACTGCTGACGCGTCATGCCTTCGCCGCGCGCGGTCACGAAAAGCGCATCGGCGGAACGCGCGCCGAGCAGCGCCGCACGCGCTTCGCGCAGATAGCGTTCGAGCCAGGCGTGCGCCGTCTCGCCGAACGGGATCAGGCGCTCCTTCGAGCCTTTGCCCATCACGCGCACGACACCTTCGTTCAAGCCGACCTCGACCGTTTTCAGCGTCACGAGCTCGGTCACGCGCAGACCGCTCGCGTACATCAGCTCGAGCATCGTGCGATCGCGCAGGCCGAGCGGAGTCTCGACGTCGGGCGCGCCGAGCAGCGCTTCGACTTGCGCCTCGTTGAGCGTCGAAGGAAAGCGCGGAGGCTGCTTGGCCGAACGGAGCTTCAGCGTTGGATCGGAGGACACGCGGTGCTCGCGCAGCGCCCACGCGTAGTAGCGTCGAAAGACGGACAGGCGCCGGTTCGCGGACGTCGCCTTGTCGCCGCGGCGCGCGGCCATGTAGCCGTTCATGTCGGCTTCGGTGACGGCATCGATCGATGCGCCGCGCGTCGTGCCGAGCCATTCGGCGAACAGCTTGAGATCGCGCCGGTACGCTTCGAGCGAGTTTTTCGCGAGCCCGTGTTCGAGCCAGAGCGCATCGCAAAAGAGATCGATCGCGCCCTGACTCGCGGTCAGTTCCGGTTTTTGTATTGCCTCGGTCGTTGCGCTCGTCATGCGATCCGTACACCTTCATGCGCCAGCAGCCAGCGCTTCACGTTGCGATAAAAACCGTCGCCGGGATGATGCGCGAAGCCGCCGATCCCGCCCGATGCCACTACCCGGTGGCACGGTATCACGATCGGCAGGGGATTGGAGCCGCACGCCTGCCCTACCGCGCGAGGCACGCTGCCGATCTCGCGCGCGAGCTGGCCGTAGGTCCAGACATGCCCGGCCGGGATGGCGCCGATGCCCTGCCATACACGCTGCTGAAACACGGTGCCGCGGATCGCGAGCGGCAGGTCGAAATGCATCGACGGCGTGTCGAAGTAGCGGCGGATCTGCGCGGCGGCTTCCTGGGCGAGCGGCGTTCGCGGCTCGATGATGTCGACATCGCCGGGCAGATACACGATCTCGCGCACCGACTGCGCATCGGCGCGAATGCCCACTTTGCCGAACGGCGCGTCGATCACGGCATCGAACGAAATGCTCGTCATGATTGCTCCAGTGCCCACCGAACGTGTTCGCGGACGAGTTCGGACGGATCGTCCTCACGCGCCTCCAATGCGTCGACGATTGCCTGGCGTTCGCCCGCATCCAGCCCGGACGCGCGCAACGCATTGCCCATCGCGACCGCGATGTTGCGCAGCCAGCGCTCATGCCCGATGCGCCGGATCGCGCTGCCCTGCATGCGCGTGTCGAAATCCGCGGCGCTCCATGCAAACAGTTCGACGAGCGTCGCGCGATCGAGCCCGTGCCGGACGTCGAAATCCGCGACGGGCGCGGCCTGCGCAAACTTGTTCCACGGACACACGAGCTGGCAGTCGTCGCAGCCATAGACGCGATTGCCGATCAGCGGACGCATGTCTTCGGGGATGCTGCCGTGCAGTTCGATCGTCAGATACGAGATGCAGCGCCGCGCATCCACGCGATACGGCGCGACGATCGCGCCCGTCGGACATGCGCCGATGCAGCGCGTGCACTGCCCGCAATGCGCGCCCTCGCGCTCGGGATGCGGATCGACGGGCAACGGGACATCGACGAAGATCTCGCCGAGAAAGAAGAGCGAGCCGGCATCGCGATCGAGCAGCAGCGTATGCTTGCCGCGCCAGCCGTTGCCCGCCTTCTGCGCGAGCGCGACTTCCAGCACCGGCGCGGAATCCGTGAACGCACGATGCCCGAACGGCCCGATTTCCTTCTCGATGCGCTCGGCCAGTTGCTGAAGGCGATTGCGCATGACCTTGTGATAGTCGCGGCCGCGCGCATAGATGGAGACCATCGCTTGCGATGGCTTCGCGAGCCTCGACCATTCGATCGCGCGCCAGTCGTTCTTCTGACCATCGGCTGTCGCGACACTTTCATCGCCGGTTTTCGCGAGCGTTTGCGCCGGCAGATAGGCCATGCGCACGGTGATGACGCGTCGCGTTCCGGCCACAAGCTCGGCCGGTCTTGCGCGTTTCATCCCATGTATGGCCATATAATTCATTTCGCCGTGATAGCCTGCTTCGAGCCAATCAGTGAGGCCTTTCTCGGCATCCGCCAGGTCGATATCGCTGATGCCGACCGCACCGAACCCCAGCTCGCGCCCCCACACCTTGATGCGTTGCGCGAGTTCCGCCAGCGCGTTTTCATCGATATCGAAAACGCGAGGCTCTGAAACAGATTCAGCGGCAGCGTCGCAGGACGCGGTCGTGACTTCAACGGAATGTTCCGGCAATCGGTTCATCACGACATTTTACGAGCAATGCCCGAAAGCCCCGCACGAACGACGCAAGACCTTCCTCCCGCGCTTCTCGAACGCCGCTTCGACCTGCGCGACGAAGCCGCGACGCTCGCTTTCGGAGAACGCTTCGCGCACGCCATCGACACCACGCGCCTCTTTGCATCGCGGACTTCGTCTGAACGATTCCACGGTCTGCAGGTCCAGTTGATCGGGGACCTGGGCGCGGGCAAGACCACGCTCGTGCGCGCCACACTGCGCGCGCTCGGCCACGCCGGCCGCGTGAAGAGCCCGACCTATACGCTCGTCGAACCGTACTCGCTCGTCATCGAAAGCGGCCCGCTCGACGTTTATCACTTCGATCTCTATCGCTTCGCCGATCCGGCCGAATGGGCCGATGCCGGCTTCCGCGAATATTTCGATGCGGGCGCGCTGTGCCTCGTCGAGTGGCCGCAACAGGCGGGCGGCCTGCTCGGTGTGCCGGACCTCGTGTTCCAGCTATCGCTGCCGGGCGAGCACGGCTCGCCGTGCAATTCGAACGAAGAAGAAGGCCGCGTGCTGACCGCGCGGGCGTTCAGCGAAACAGGAAAGTCATGTCTCGAAAGATGTTGATCAAGCCATTTCATTCGATCGAAGCTGCGGCCCACGCGCCGCACAACTGGCGCCGCCGCCAGGTGCTGCGCGCAGGCGCCTCGACGCTCGCGCTCGCGCTCGTCGGACCGAAGCTCGCGCACGCGAGCAGCGTGCTCGGCGTGCGTGTATGGCCCGCGCGCGATTACACCCGTGTGACGATCGAATCGGACCAGCCGCTCCAGAACGCCAACCAGCTCTTGCAGGGACCGGACCGGCTCGTCGTCGATCTCTCCGGCATCGACCTCGATCAGTCGCTGCGGGATCTCGTCTCGAAGATCACGCCGAACGATCCGCAGATTCAGGCAGTGCGCATCGGGCAGTATCAGCCGCATGTCGTGCGCATGGTGTTCGACCTGAAAGGATCGGTGAAGCCGCAGGTGTTCACCCTGGGTCCCATCGGCAGCTATAAATACCGGCTCGTGTTCGACCTGTATCCTGCCGTCGCGCCCGATCCATTGATGGAACTGCTCGCCCAGACCGAGCGCAAGCAGGAGGCGCTCGACCGCGCGAATCCCAATCCGTCCGCGCCGCCGCCCGCCACGCTCTCCGGCCCGGCCACGCCGCAGAAACCGACGACGCCCGATTCCACCGACGAGTTCTTCCAGAAGTACGCGCAGAACGATGCGCCGGCAGGAACCGCACCGTCCGCGCCGCTCGCGCCGCCCGCGCCGAAGCCCGCCGCCAAGCCGCGCGTTCCGTCGCCGCCGGTCGTAGCCCAGAAGGACGACGACAACGATCAATACACTTTCTCGGCGCCCAAGCAGGGCACCGGCACGACGCGCCTGCTCACGGTCGCGATCGATCCGGGTCACGGCGGCGAGGACCCCGGCGCGATCGGCGGCCAGGGCACGTACGAGAAGCACATTGCGCTCGACATCGCGAAGAAGCTGCGCGCGAAGATCGACGCCCAGCCCAACATGCGCGCGATGATGACCCGCGACGCCGACTTCTTCGTGCCGCTCAACGTGCGCGTGCAGAAGGCGCAGCGCGTCTCTGCCGACCTGTTCGTGTCGATTCACGCGGATGCGTTCACCTCACCGGACGCCCGCGGCTCGTCCGTGTTCGCGTTGTCGGAGCATGGCGCGTCGAGCGCGGCCGCGCGCTGGATGGCGGCCAAGGAGAACTCGTCGGATCAGGTCGGCGGCATCAACGTGAAGTCGCAGGACGCGAGCGTCAACCGCGCGCTCTTCGACATGTCGACGACCGCGCAGATCCGCGACTCGATGCGCTATGGCAGCTTCGTGCTGAATGAGATCGGCGGCATCAACAAGTTGCACAAGGGCTCGGTCGAACAGGCCGGTTTCGCCGTGCTGAAGGCGCCGGACATTCCGTCGATCCTGGTCGAGACCGCGTTCATCAGCAACCCGGACGAGGAAACGCGCCTGAACGACGACGCCTATCGCGACAAGATGGCCAACGCGATCATGAAGGGCATCAAGCGCTACTTCGCGGCGAATCCGCCGCTCGCGAAGAGCCGCATGACGTAAGACGCGTGCCCTGCTCCGTTCAGCGCGCCGGCAAGAGTCGCTGGACGAGCCGGGCGCCGAACACGTTCACCACCAGTCCCGCCATCACGAGCGCCGCGCCGACCACTTGCGCGGCGCTCAGCCCCTCGCCGAGAAACACCGCGGCCGACGCGAGCCCGATCACCGGAACGAGCAGCGAAAACGGCGCAACGCTTCCCGCCGGGTAGCGCGCGAGCAACTTCCCCCACAGGCTGTAACCGACGATCGTCGCGATGAACGCGAGGTAGAGAATCGCGAACACGGAAACGAGCGGGATGGACGCGAGACTCGCCTCGATGCGCGCAGGCCCTTCGAAGATCAGCGAGAGCGCGAGGAACGGCAGCGGCGGAATCAGGCTGCCCCACACGACGAGCGAAAGCAGATCGACCTTGCCCATGCGCTTCGTCGCGACATTGCCGAGCGCCCACATCGCGGAAGCGGCGAGCGTGAAGAGAAAACCGGCGAGAGTCATCGCCTGGCCACCGCGCATGCCGATCAGCGCGAGCCCCGCCGCCGCGATCACGAGTCCGGCGACGTTCGCCGCGCGGATGCGCTCGCCGAGAAACATCGACGCGAAAATGAGCGTGAAAAACGCCTGCGCCTGTAAGACGAGCGACGCGAGTCCCGCCGGCATCCCCACATACATGCCGTAGAAGAGCAGTGCGAATTGCCCGAGGGAAATGGTGAGGCTGTAGGCGAACAGCCAGCGCAGCGGTATTTGCGGGCGTTTTACGAAGACCACCGGCACGGCGGCGAGCGCGAAGCGCAGCGCGCCGAGCAGCATCGGCGGCACACCGTGCAAGCCAAGTTTGATGACGACGAAATTGACGCCCCACGCGACAATGACCACCGATGCGATCAGCAAATCCTTAGGCGACATCACCCTTCCCCCGTCTCATGTGCGTCGTTGGCGAGCCGTAAAGTGTAGCGGAGCGTGTGGCGGCAGGCTTGTCAAAAGCTGCGCGGCGCGACGAAGGACGCAAAAAAGCGCCCGCGCCGGGCAAACGGCGCGAGCGCTTTCCTCGGAGTGTCGGAACGGGTCCTTACTTGCTCTGCCCTGTTTCCGTCCCGGAGTCATTGCCGGTTTCCGCGGCGGGTGTCTTCTTGGTCGACGTATGCGCCGATTGCTTGTGCATCTTGTGCTTCTTATGTGTCGTGGGGGCCGCCGAATTGTCGGTGGCCGCGCCAGCGGTGTCGTTGCCCATCGCCGCCGACGAATTGCCCGACGAAGTTTGCGCGAATGCACCCGTTGCGGCGGTGGCGGTGAAAAGACCCGTGGTAATGGCGATCAACAGTTTGTTCTTGCTCATGGCGAAGCTCCTATCGAGGTTGCGGAAGTTGCGTGAAGCCGCACGCGTACTGAAAAGCGCGGCGACGTAAAAAACGAGAGCCTCGGCGGCACGTCTGCGCCGCGCGGCATCGGCCGGTAGAATCGACTCAGACACGCGCCATTCCGGCGCGCGATCTTCCCATCGGAACCTGCCATGCCTTCGCCGATCCGCGCATTGCTCAAGCCCCACGAACACGACGTCGGCGGCCTCATGGTGCGGCGCGTCCTGCCCGCGCTCGCGGCGCGCACCGTCGGACCCTTCATTTTTTTCGACCACATCGGTCCCGCAACGCTCGTGCCCGGCAAGGGACTCGATGTGCGCCCGCATCCGCATATCGGACTGGCGACGGTAACGTATCTGTTCGACGGCGCGATCATGCATCGCGACAGCGTCGGTTCGGTTCAGAAGATCGTGCCCGGCGACGTGAACTGGATGACCGCGGGCCGCGGCATCGTCCATTCCGAACGCACGCCCGATGAAGAACGCGCCTCCGGCCAGACGATGCACGGCATCCAGACGTGGGTCGCGATGCCGGTGGCGAGCGAGGACATCGAGCCTGCCTTCGAGCATCACGCGGCGTCCGCGCTGCCGCAAATCGAGCGCGACGGCGTCACGCTGCGCGTGATCGCGGGCGCGGCGTTCGGCGCAAAAGCGCCCACTCGCACGTTCTCGCCGACGCTCTATGTCGCCGCGCAGTTCGCGGCCGGCAGCGCGATCACGCTCGACACCGAGCACGAGGAACGCGGCGTCTATCTCGTGAGCGGCGATTTGTCGATCGACGCCGAATCGCTGCCCGAACAGCAGATGGCCGTGCTCACGCCGGGCGCGGATGTGAAGCTGCACAGCAGGAGCGGCGCGGTCGCGATGCTGCTCGGCGGCGCGCCGCTCGACGGCTCGCGCTTCATCGAATGGAACTTCGTGTCCAGCTCGCGCGAGAAGATCGACGCGGCCAAGCTCGCATGGAGCGAGCAGCGCATGGGACACGTGCCCGGCGAGACCGAGTTCATTCCGCTGCCGCCACAGCGCCGGGAAAATCGCGCGCCCGAGGCATGAGGCCTGCGTGCGCGCTTGAGAGTCACGCGGATCGTCCCTAACTGATTGGGATAGACCGCAAGCATTAGGAGAAAACGCATGGATACGACCCTCGCCACCTTCGAGCACGACGTCATCAACGCGTCGATGCTCGCGCCCGTTCTCGTTGATTTCTGGGCGCCCTGGTGCGGCCCGTGCAAGACACTCGGGCCGATGCTGGAGAAACTCGAAGCCGAAGCCGCGGGAAAGTGGAAGCTCGTCAAGGTGAACGTCGACGAAAATCAGGAGCTCGCCGCGCACTTTCAGGTGCGCAGTATTCCGCACGTGGTCGCGTTCGCGGAGGGCCGCCCGGTCGATCAGTTCATCGGCGTTCTGCCGGAAGGCCAGTTGCGTGCATTCCTCGACCGGCTCGTGCCTGAAGGCGCCGACGCCGAGCGTCACGCCGCGCAAACTGCATGGGCCGCGGGCAGGCGCAAGGAAGCGATCGACACGATCAAGGCCGCGCTCGCGCTCGATCCCGGTTACGACGACGCACGCCTCGACCTGATCGAATGGCTGATCGCGGAACGCCGCATCGACGAGGCGAAGGAAGAGGACAAGCTGCTATCGCCGAAGACGACGCAAGGCATCGATGCACGTTACAACGCGCTGAAGACCGAACTCGACGCCACCGATGCAGCAGCGGATCTGCCGCCCGCCGACGCGCTCATCGACGCGGTCAACGCGAACCCCGACGATCTCGAAGCACGCTTCGCGCTCGCCAATCGCCTGATCGCGGGCCGCGATTACGGCGGGGCGCTGGAGCATCTGCTCGCGATCGTCGTGCGCGATCGTGCCTTCATGGACGATGTCGGCCGCAAGACGATGCTTTCGGTGTTCGAGCTCGCCGCGAATCAGCCGGATCTCGTGTCGCAATGGCGGCGCAAGCTGAGCGCGGCGATCAACTGATCGTCGGCTTCAACGAAGAACGGCCAGCTATTAAAGCTGGCCGTTTTTCGTTTCAGGCCGCGCGCTTCGCCAGATCGCGCAGCACATGCGCGGCGGCCGCGAAGCCGAAGCTCGCCGTCACGCAGACGCTCGATCCGAAGCCCGCGCAATTGAGACCGACCGGCCCGGAATAGCCCGCGCCGGTTTCGAGATGCTCGGCGCCTTCGCTGATATCGCACGCGGGCGCTTCCGGATAGATCAGCGGTTCGTCCGAATACACCGCGCTCACCTTGAAACGCGCCTTCGGTCCCCGCGGAAAACCGTGCAGCTTGCGCAACTGGCCGCGTACTTTGGACAACAGCGGGTCCTGAATGGTGAGCGCGAGATCGTCGATGCGAATGCGCGTCGGGTCCAGTTGCCCGCCCGCGCCGCCGACGGTGATGAGCGCCTGCCTGCGCGCCACGCACCACGCGATGAGCGCGGTTTTGGTGCGCACGCTGTCGATCGCATCGACGACATAGTCGAAGCCGCTGCCGAGCGTCGCGTCGAAATTGCCGGGCTCGACGAAGTCCTCGATCTGCCGCACGTCGCAAGCCGGATCGATCAGCTTGATGCGCTCGGCCATAGCCGTGACTTTCGCCTTGCCGTAGTTGCCGTCGAGCGCGTGAATCTGCCGATTCGTGTTGCTTTCGGCGACATTGTCGAGATCGATCAGCGTCAGCTTTCCGACAGCACTGCGCGCGAGCGCCTCGGCGACCCACGAGCCGACGCCGCCGATGCCGATCACCGCGACATGCGCCCTTTCGAACGCGGCGAGCGCGGGCGCGCCGTACAGACGCGCGATGCCGCCGAAGCGTCGGTCGCGGTCGGCGGCGTATGCGGCGGTCGGTGTGAGAGCAGTTTCGGTTGAAGCGTTCATGGCGTGCGTCGATAAGGCCGGGTACGTTGAAAGCAAGCTAAAAGCTCGCAAAATGCGGCGCCCGTTGTGCGGCGTCAATCAAGGCTTACAGGCGGCTGTCGAGTGCGCAAACCTGTGCGCTCGATCATGCAAAATGCGGGCGAATTGCGTATTCTGCCTTATCGAAACCTTGGACGTGATAGCTGCAAGCGCCGCACCCGCCGGCACGCAACAGGTCCATGGGTTAATCAGGGCAAGATCGTTTCACCTTGGCTATACTGACCCGACTGTAGCGCTTGCATAAAAATGACGACTCTCGCAGACCTTCGCAAAAATTATTCGCGCGGCGCGCTCGATGCCACCGACGTCGACCCGAACCCGGTGAACCAGTTTCACACCTGGTTCGCCCAGGCGCTCGATGCGAAACTGCCCGAACCGAATGCCATGACACTTGCGACCGTCGATTCGCAAGGTCGTCCATCCGCCCGCATCGTGCTCATCAAGGGCGCCGATGAGCGCGGATTTGTTTTTTTTACCAATTACGATAGCCGCAAGGGCCGCGAGATCGCCGCCAATCCCGCGGCGAGCCTGCTGTTCCACTGGATCGAGCTCGAGCGCCAAGTGCGCATCGAGGGCCGCGTCGAAAAGACGAGCGATGAGGAGAGCGATGCGTATTACGCGTCGCGTCCGCTCGGCTCGCGCATCGGCGCGTGGGCATCGGATCAGAGCCAGCCGCTCGAAAGCCGCGAAGCGCTGGAAGCGCGCGAACGCGAGATGGTCGCCAGATACGGCGACGCGCCGCCGCGCCCGCCGCACTGGGGCGGCTATCGCCTCGTGCCCGATACCATCGAATTCTGGCAGGGACGCCCGTCGCGCCTTCACGATCGCATCGTCTATACGCGTGATGACGCGGGCGCGCCGTGGCGAATCATGAGACTCGCGCCGTAACGCGAGCACTGGCAGCAACCGAGATCGCAACGGCAACGAACATGAAGGCGGGAGCCTTCCCTTGATTTTCTTTAGCGCGGAGAAACAAGCATGTTCTGGGAGAAGAAGCTGACGCAGTGGGTTGAGGAAGTGCGCGACCGGGCCAATTTGCCTGCGCGGCTCGTGCTCTGGGATGGCCAGCAGCACGATTTCGGCCAGTTCGCCGCTCCTCGGGTGACGCTGCACGTGAAGAGCGCGACCGCGCTGCCTTATCTGCTCGAACCGAGTCTCGACAATCTCGGCGAAGCCTACGTCAAGGGCAAGATCGATATCGAGGGCAAGCTGTCCGACATCATCAACATCGGCTATTCGCTCGCGAAGAACACGGTGACGAGCGCAAGCAAGCTCGCCCGCGTGCGGCGCTACTTCAATCACTCGAAGACGTCGGACAAGAAGGCCATTCAGTACCACTACGATGTGTCGAACGAGTTTTACGCACTGTGGCTCGACAAGAACATGGTCTATTCGTGCGCGTACTTCGAGAACGGCGACGAAGACATCGACACCGCGCAGCTCAAGAAAATCGACCACATCCTCACGAAGATTCAGCTTCAGCCGGGTCATCGTCTGCTCGATATCGGCTGCGGCTGGGGCGCGCTCGTGATCCGCGCGGCGCAGAAGTTCGGCGCGAAATGCGTAGGTGTCACGCTCTCCGAGAACCAGTTCAAGCTCGCGACCGAGCGCGTCAAGGCGGCGGGGCTCGAAGATCGAATCGAGATTCGCCTGCAGGACTATCGCGACATCCCGGGGCAGTTCGACCGCATTACGAGCGTCGGCATGTTCGAGCATGTCGGGCGCAAGAATCTTGCGGGATACTTCGCGAGAATCCGCGATCTGCTCGTCGATGACGGCATCGCGATGAATCACGGCATCACGTCGTCTGATGCCGACAGCGGCGAGACTTCGCTCGGCGGCGGCGAATTCATCGACAAATACGTGTTCCCCGACGGCGAGCTGCCGCACATCAGCCTCGCGCTCGAAAGCATGCAGCGCGGCGGGCTGGAAGCGATCGACGTCGAAAGCCTGCGGCGGCACTACGCGCATACGCTCGACATCTGGGCCGACAGGTTCGAGGAAAACGCGGAGAAAGCGAAGAAGCTCGTCGACGATGAGCACTTCCGCATCTGGCGCGTGTACCTCGCGGGCTGCGCGTATGCGTTCGAGAACGACGACGTGTCGATCTATCAGGTGATCTGCCGCAAGGCGGGGCGAAGCGCGAAGACGCTGCCGTGGTCGCGGCGGTATATCTACGAGAAGGCGCTCTGAACCGCGAATCAATGCATATCGAAGCGGGGGAGCCGGAAGATCAGTTCGATCTTTTCGGCGTGCCTGCAAACGCTGCTTCGGCGGAGCCTGCGGAGGCACGAAAGCCGCCAAAGCCGTGCGGCGTGCTGCCCGCGCCCTTGCAGCCCGAACTCGAAGCCCTCGCGAAGCGCCTGCCGGATGCAATCCATCTCGGCACATCGACATGGTCGTTTCCGGGATGGCGCGGCATCGTCTATGGCGACGAGTACTCGAACACGAAGCTTTCCCGCGACGGTCTCAGCGCCTACGGCGCGCATCCGCTCCTGAAAAGCGTGTCGATCGACCGCTCGTTCTACGCGCCGCTGTCGCTCGCTGAATACGCGCGCTACGCATCGCAGGTGCCGGCGCACTTCCGCTTCATCGTCAAGGCGCCCGCCTCCGTCACCGATGCCTTCATCCGCGGGGAGCGCGGCACGCCGGACGCGGAAAACCCTGCGTTTCTGAACGCGCAGATTGCCATCGATGAATTCGTGACGCCATGCATCGGCGGTCTCGGCGCGAAAGCAGGCGCGCTCGTGTTCCAGTTCTCGCCGCTGCCCGAAGCGATGATCGTCGATCCGGCCAGTTTCATCGAACGGCTATCGGCGTTTCTGCAAGCGCTGCCGCCGCTCGAAGGCGAGTCTTGCTACGCGGTCGAGATCCGCGACGCGGTCATGCTCACGCCACGCTTCATCCGCGCGCTGCGCGAGGCGAACGTGCGCTACTGCATCGGCGTGCATGCGCGCATGCCGGACGTGCGCCGTCAGGCGAAGGCGCTCGCGTTGCTGGACGAAGAAGGAATGGGACCGTTCATCGCGCGCTGGAGTCTGCACAGCGGCTTTCGCTACGAACAGGCGAAGGCGAAATACGAGCCGTTCGACAAGATCGTCGATGAAGATCGCGGCACGCGTGAGGCGCTCGCCGAGCTGGCCGCGCGTTATGCCATCGCGGGCCAGCCGGTGGTGATCGCGGCGAACAACAAGGCGGAAGGCTCGGCGCCGCTCACGTGCTTCGAGCTCGCGCGCGGCATCGCGGAGGAATGCGAGCGCGCGCGGAGCGACTAGAAGCGCATCACGCCTTCAGGCGGTGCGCGAACTTCTTGCGAAATTTCGCGACCTTCGGCCCGACGACCGCCGCGCAGTAGCCCTGATTCGGATGCTGCGCAAAATAGTTCTGGTGATACGCCTCGGCCGGATAATAGTCGTCGGCGAGCGGCACGACTTGCGTGACGATCTTGCCGCCGTAGACATCCTCGCGCTGCAGTTCGTCGATGACGTCAAGCGCGATCTTGCGTTGCTCGTCCGAATGCGTGAACACGACCGAGCGATACTGCGTGCCGACATCGTTGCCCTGCCGGTTGAGCTGGGTCGGATCGTGCGTCGCGAAGAAGATCTCGAGAACTTCGCGATAACCGATGACCGATGGATCGAACACGACCTTCACCACTTCCGCGTGACCGGTTTCGCCATCGCAGACCTGCTCGTACGACGGATTCACAACTTTGCCGCCCGCATAGCCCGATTCGACCGACTCCACGCCCTGCACCGCGAGAAACACGGCTTCGGTACACCAGAAACATCCGCCGCCGAGCGTCGCGGTCTCAAGTCTCGCCTGTTGGATCATGCGCAACTCCTCATCAAGTGCATGCGGCCACGCCGCGGATCCTGCATATTGATGCGCCCGGCCGATTCTTCAATCTTCCGGACGCGATGAGTCGAGCTTACTGGGTTTGGCCGGGCGGCGCAGAAAGCCCCTTGCGGCGGAAAACTTGCTGCCGGAATACGGTCTGTTGGCGGTCGGCGACTGCCGATTCCGATAGAATCGACACAATTCTCCAGTTTTTACATGACTTCTGAAAAGGTTCTTCCGACTGAAGCGCGACGCGCGGCCGGCTCGGTAGCACACGACACACTCGACCGCCCATTTGCCTGCTCATCTGCCAAATGACACGCGCTAAAACCCCGAATTTCGACCCGAATGCGTTCCGCGCCGCGCTCGGGCAGTTTGCGACCGGCGTCACGGTCATCACGACGCGCACCGCGTCCGGCCAGTTGATCGGGATCACCGCAAGCTCGTTCAACTCGGTATCGCTCAATCCGCCGCTCGTACTGTGGAGCCTCGCGACGAAATCGGCGTCGATGCCAGTGTTCCGCGCGAACAGCCACTATGTGGTGAACGTGCTCGCGGCATCGCAGCTCGACCTGTGCCGGCGTTTCGCCACGGTCAAGGGCGACCGCTTCGCGGGCGTCTCGCACGCCGCCGGGGACACCGGCATGCCGGTGCTCGACGGCGCGCTCGCGTGGTTCGAATGCCACAACCGCAGCCGCTACGACGAAGGCGATCACGTGATCTTCGTCGGTGAAGTGGAGCGTTGCGGCGTGCGCGAAGACGCAACGCAAACCGCGCCGCTCGTCTTCCATGCCGGCGGCTTCCATACGCTGGGGCCGCTGGAATAAACGCTCAGGGCGTGTGCGCGCGTCCCGGCTGCTCGATCAGCGCGACCGGCACGCCCGCATCGTCCTTCATCGTCTGAAGCACGATGTTCGAGCGGATGTCGATCACGCCGGGCGCCTTGTAGAGCTTCGACAGAATGAAATCGGAGTAATGCTTGAGGTTGTGCGCAAGCACGCGCAGCACGTAGTGCGTGTCGCCGGTGACGACGAACGCGCCGACCACTTCCGGCCATTCGCGCACGGCCGCGGCGAACTTCTCGTGCCAGTTTTCCTGGTCGTTGCGCATCGAGACATGGACGAAGGCTTCCAGTTCGATGCCGAGCCGCTCGCGGTCGAGGCACGCGCGATAACTCGCGATCACGCCTTCCTCTTCCAGCAGGCGCATTCGGCGCAAGCACGCCGACGGCGATAGCGAAATGCGCTCCGCCAGGTCCAGGTTACTGATCCGTCCATCTTCCTGCAGTACCGCCAGAATTCGGCAATCCGTTGCATCGAGCGTGAAGCCGGTCATTTTTGAGTCCCCTAGCCCGTTTCATCGAATTATGTTCTAAGCGCGACACTTTTGGGTGGTTATTTCGCAAGCACCTTTCGAGATAACGCGACTATGATTTGACGCATCTTTACGATTTCTGTTAGGGCGCGTCATGACGCTTCTGGACATTTCCCCATCGATCGGCCCCGCCACGCCCGTCTGGCCGGGCGACACGCCGGTCGGCATCGAGCGGGTGTGGCGAATCGAGGCGGGCTCGCCCGTCAACGTTGCGCGGCTCACGCTGTCGCCCCACACCGGCGCGCACGCCGATGCGCCGCTCCATTACGATGAGCACGGCAAGCCGATCGGCGACGTCGCGCTCGATACGTACATCGGCGAGTGTCGCGTCCTGCACTGCATCGGTGCTTCGCCGCTCGTCACGCCGGAACACGTCGCCGCGCATCTCGACGGCGTCCCGGCGCGCGTTCTGCTGCGCACGTATGCAAACGCGCCGCTCCATGCATGGGACAGCGCCTTCGCCGCCGTCGCGCCGGAAACCATCGACTTGCTGGCCGAAAAAGGCGTGAAGCTCCTCGGCATCGACACGCCGTCGCTCGATCCTCAGGACTCGAAGACGATGGATGCGCACAAGCGTATCCGCGCCCACGGCATGGCGATCCTCGAAGGCCTCGTACTCGACGCCGTCGCGCCCGGCGACTACGAACTGATCGCCCTGCCGCTCAAATTCTCGACGCTCGATGCGAGTCCGGTTCGCGCCGTCCTGCGTCCGCTTTCCTGATGATCTTCAAATATATGGACTTTTCGATGAAACATCGTGACGAAGCCGCGGCGCTCGACCGCGACGATCCGCTCGCGCCGCTGCGCGAGCAGTTCGCATTGGCCGATGGCGTGATCTACCTCGACGGCAATTCGCTCGGCGTGCCGCCCAAAGCGTCCGCCTCACGCGCCGCCGACGTGATTTCCGCCGAATGGGGCGAAGGCCTGATCCGCAGCTGGAACACGGCTGGCTGGTTCGCGTTGCCCAAGCGTCTCGGCAACAAGCTCGCACCGCTGATCGGCGCGGGCGAAGACGAAGTCGTCGTGACGGACACGATCTCCGCGAATCTCTTCAAGATTCTGTCGGCCGCGCTCAAGCTCGCAAACGAGCGCGATCCGAAGCGGCGCGTGATCGTCTCCGAACGTTCGAACTTTCCGACAGATCTGTACATCGCGCAGGGTTTGATCGAGCAGCTCGATCGCGGTTACGAACTGCGCCTCGTCGACGATGCTTCGGAACTGCCGGCCGCGATCGACGAAAACACCGCCATCGCGATGATCACGCACGTCAACTACCGCACCGGCTACATGCATGACATGGCCGCGCTCACGCAGACCATTCATCGCGCGGGCGCGCTCGCCGTCTGGGATCTCGCGCATTCGGCGGGCGCGGTGCCGGTCGATCTGAACGGCGTCGGCGCGGACTACGCGGTGGGTT
The DNA here is from genome assembly GCF_023631365.1 of Caballeronia sp. INML2. Classification (NCBI taxonomy): domain Bacteria; kingdom Pseudomonadati; phylum Pseudomonadota; class Betaproteobacteria; order Burkholderiales; family Burkholderiaceae; genus Caballeronia; species Caballeronia sp. INML2. The sequence continues at coordinate 66,149 of NZ_JALQDH010000027.1, forward strand.
GCACGTACAAGTATCTGAACGGCGGCCCGGGCTCGCCCGCGTTCGTGTGGGTGCCGAAGCGCCATCAGAGCGCCTTCTCGCAGCCGCTCTCCGGCTGGTGGGGACACAGGAAGCCGTTCGAGATGGACCCGGTGTATCGCCCGGACGACGGCATCGGCCGGTTTCTTTGCGGCACGCAGCCCATCGTGTCGATGTCGCTCGTCGAATGCGGGCTCGACGTGTTTCTGCAAACCGACATGCAGACGCTGCGTCGCAAGTCGCTCGCCTTGAGCGATCTGTTCATCCGGCTGGTCGAGGAACGCTGCGGCGAATTCCCGCTCTCCCTCGCGACGCCGCGCGAGCACGCGCAACGAGGCTCGCAGGCGAGTTTCGAGCACCCGAACGGCTATGAGGTGATGCAGGCGCTGATCGCGCGGGGCGTGATCGGCGATTACCGCGAGCCGCGCATTCTGCGCTTTGGCTTCACGCCGCTCTACACGCGCTTCGTCGATGTGTGGGACGCCGTCGATATCCTGCGCGACGTGCTCGCGACCGAAAGCTGGCGCGCGCCCGAATTCGCCGAGCGCGCATCGGTGACCTGAAAGGAGCGTCGACATGAGCAATACGCAAGGCTGCCCGTTCGGTCACGGCGCCGTGGAAACCACGCAGAACGAAGGTTGGCACGACGCCAAGCTCGATTTCGCCGATTCGATGAGCTACGGCGACTATCTCGGCCTCGATTCGATCCTGAACGCGCAGCATCCGCTCTCGCCGGATCACAACGAGATGCTGTTCATCGTGCAGCATCAGACGAGCGAGCTATGGATGAAGCTCGCGCTCTACGAATTGCGCGCGGCGCTCGCGGCCGTGCATCGCGATGAGCTGCCGCCCGCGTTCAAGATGCTCGCGCGCGTGTCGCGCATCTTCGAGCAACTTGTGCAGGCGTGGAACGTCCTCGCGACGATGACACCCTCCGAATACACCGCGATGCGCCCGTATCTCGGGCAATCATCGGGGTTTCAGTCGCATCAGTATCGGCAGATCGAGTTCATGCTCGGCAACAAGAACGAGCAGATGCTGAAGCCGCACGCGCATCGGCCGGAAATTCTCGAACAGGTGCGCGGGACGCTCGAGGCGCCCTCCTTCTACGACGAAGTGATCCGCCTGCTCGCCCGACGCGGCTTCGAGATCGATTCGAAGCGTCTCGAGCGCGACTGGACGCAGCCGACGACGCACGATCCGTCCGTCGAGGCGGCGTGGCTCGCGGTGTATCGCGATCCGTCGCATCACTGGGATCTGTACGAGATGGCGGAAGAGCTGGTCGATCTGGAAGATGCGTTCCGGCAATGGCGCTTCCGGCATGTGACGACGGTGGAGCGCATCATCGGCTTCAAGGGCGGCACAGGCGGCACCGCGGGCGCGTCGTATCTGCGCAAGATGCTCGATGTCGTGCTGTTTCCGGAGCTCTGGCACGTCCGGACGGTGCTCTGAGCCGTTACGCGAGACGCGCGGCGAGCGCCTTCAGCCTCGGGCCGATCGTCTCGCGGAAATACGCCTCGTCCATCGACGACGCCGGCCCGCTGCTCGACAGCACGAGCCAGCGCCCGTTGCGCAGGTCGCGAAAAGGTGCGGCGATGGCGTTGACGTCGTCGTGCCACTCGCGGAACGAATAACAGCAGCCGTCGCGCGCGAAATCGTCGATCGAGCGTCGGGCGGCATTGACGATTGCCGTGTCTTCGTTTTTCGCGAGTTCGTCGAACAGCGCCTCGCGCGCCGCCGGTTCCTGGACCGCGAGATACGCGCGGCCCATCGAGCTCGTGAGCATCGAGAGGCGCGAGCCGGGCGCAAGGCCGAGCGTCAACGCCGTCTCGCTGCGAATGGTTTCCAGATAGATCATGTCCAGGCCGTCGCGGCAACCGAGCGATACCGCCGCGCCGATCTCCCGCGCAAGCGCGCGCATGTGCGGGCGGGCGAGTTCCAGCGTGTCCGCGCCCGCGAGCAGCGTGAAGCCGAGCGACAGCACGCCCGTGTCGAGCGCGTATTTGCCCGCAGGTTCGTCGAAGCGCAGATAGCCGAGCGTCGTCAGCGTGTAGGCAAGACGATTGACGGTCGCCTTCGGCAGACCGGTGCGTTCGACGAAATCGCGATTGCCGAGCAGCGTCTCCCCGGGCCGGAACGCGCGCAGCAAATCGAGCCCGCGTGCGAGCGCGACGACGAACTTGCGCTCGTCGATGTCCTCGGACGATAGATGACGCGAAGAAATCGGCGCTGAATTCCGGTTGGATTCGGCTGGCATCGGGTGATAAACTCGAAACTGGATTTGCAAAACATTGTTTCGCCTAGCGGAACTCATGTCAAGCGTCTCGCGCCAGCCGATTGTGGAAATGTGCACGCGCTTCCGGCGCTTTTCGATGAAATCAGGAGATAGCAGATGGCCGACGCCGCCCGATTCAACTGGGAAGATCCGCTCTTGCTGGATCAGCAACTGACCGAAGACGAACGCATGGTGCGCGACGCCGCGCGCGCTTACGCACAGGACAAGCTGCAGCCGCGCGTGATGCAGGCGTTTCGCGAGGAAAAGACCGATCCGGCGATCTTCCGCGAAATGGGCGAACTGGGTCTGCTTGGGCCGACGATCCCCGAGCAATACGGCGGTCCGGGGCTCAACTACGTCTGCTACGGCCTGATCGCGCGCGAAGTCGAGCGCGTGGATTCGGGCTATCGCTCGATGATGTCGGTGCAATCGTCGCTCGTGATGGTGCCGATCAACACCTTCGGCAGCGAGGCGCAGAAGGAAAAGTATCTGCCGAAGCTCGCGCGGGGCGAGTGGATCGGCTGTTTCGGTCTCACGGAGCCGAACGCGGGCTCCGATCCGGCGAGCATGACGACGCGCGCAAAGAAGGTGCAGAACGGCTTCTCGCTCTCCGGCACGAAGATGTGGATCTCGAACTCGCCGATCGCAGATGTGTTCGTCGTATGGGCGAAGCTGGAGGAAGACGGCCGCGACGAGATTCGCGGTTTTATCCTGGAGAAAGGCTGGAAGGGTCTGTCGGCGCCGGCGATTCACGGCAAGGTTGGCTTGCGCGCGTCGATCACCGGCGAAATCGTGATGGACGAAGTCTTCGTTCCAGAAGAGAACATGCTTCCGGACGTGCGCGGCCTGAAAGGTCCGTTCACCTGCCTGAACTCCGCGCGCTACGGCATCTCCTGGGGGGCGCTCGGCGCCGCCGAATCATGCTGGCACACCGCGCGGCAATACACGCTGGATCGCAAGCAGTTCGGCCGCCCGCTCGCGGCCAATCAGCTGATCCAGAAGAAGCTCGCCGACATGCAGACCGAAATCACCCTCGGCCTTCAAGGCGTGCTGCGTCTTGGCCGCATGAAGGATGAAGGCACGGCGGCTGTCGAAATCACGTCGATCATGAAGCGCAATTCGTGCGGCAAGGCGCTCGATATTGCCCGGCTCGCACGCGACATGCTCGGCGGCAACGGCATCTCCGATGAATTCGGCGTCGCGCGTCATCTCGTGAATCTCGAAGTGGTGAATACGTACGAAGGCACGCACGACATTCACGCGCTGATTCTGGGCCGCGCGCAGACGGGCATCCAGGCGTTCTTCTGAAGGAGCTTAGTTCACGGTTGAGAAGGGCCGGCGCGCCGTGCGTCGGCCCTTTGTCTTTCTGCCGTTTGTAACTTTCGATAGGCGGCTGAAACTTTTACGGGTCAGATCGTATCCATCCCAATTGATGTCGATGTATTGACGAAGCACGAGCGGCTGGAACGGAACCTGCGTGAGTTTCGCCCGGAAGGCGTCACGCCTCCTCGTCAGCGGTCCCATCTTTGGTTACGATTCCGTAGCCTTACCGATTGGAGCCTTTCATGTCAGAAATCAATAAGGAGCGATTCATGTCGGATATCAAAACCGTACTCGCTGACGCCGAAGATCTCTTGAAACAAGCGGCGACCGCCACTGGTGAACGCGCTTCCGAATTGCGCGAGACAGCCCTTACGCGCCTGAAGCAAGCGAAGGAAAAAGCCGCCGACGCGCAGGTCGTCGTAATCGAGCGAGGCAAGAAAGCTGCACGCGCGACCGACGATTACGTCCACGAGCATCCGTGGGCGTCCATCGGCATTGCGGCGGGGCTCGGCATGGTGATCGGGCTTCTGATCAACCGCAAGTAGCCGCTGACTCGCCCCAATGGCCCGCGGATTGCTAATCTGCTCTTTGTCGCGGTCCCGGCTGGACTGAACCGCGAGCGCCTTGCTCGGGCGCGCGGCTCGACACTCGCACCGGCCGGCCGCTTCACGCGCCGACCGGAACCACAAAAAAGCGGCACTAACGCGCTTCTCGCATTCAAGCCATGACGACCGAACGGCCAACGCAGCAATCGTCCCCCGGACCGCTGCGACGAATTCTGAGCTCCGCCTTCGCCATCTTCGAGACGCGTCTTGAACTCATCGGCATCGAGCTTCAGGAGGAAAAGGAGCGGCTCATCGGCGTGCTTTTCCTCGGGCTCGCCGCCATGATGCTCGCGATGATGGCGCTCATCTCGCTCACGGTGCTGATCGCCATCTTCTTTTGGGACACGTATCGGTGGCAGGCGCTCGGCGGCATCACGCTCCTGTACGCGTTGATCGCGATTGCATGCGGTCTGCGCGCGCGCAGCAGCTTGCTCGATGCCCCGAACATGTTCGACGACACGCTCGCCGAATTCCGCAAGGACCGCGACACCTTCCGCTGATCTCCGCGCCCAATCCAAGCCATGAGCCAACACGACGATACCTTCAGGTCGCCCAAACGCGACAAAGCGAAAAAACTGCGCACGCCGCACATGCGCGCGCTGCGCAAGGAACTGCTGATCGCTCGCGCGGATGTCGAGCGCATGGAGTTGCGGCAAGCAACACATGATTTGCGTTCGTCCGTCACGCATTTCAGTTTTCTGCGCTTCCTGATGCCAGGCGGCGGCGCGCCACGATGGGGCAAGCGCCGCGCGTCTGCGGGCGGTATCGGCGGGTTGCTCGGTTCGCTGCTCGGCTCGGGCAATATCGGCGTGCTGCTCAAGCAGTATCCGATCGTCGGTTCCCTTGCGTCGCTCATTCTCACCAAGCCGGTGAGAACGAAGTTGCTGCGCAGCGCCAAGCCCGTGCTCAAATGGGGCGGTCTCGCGCTCGCCGGATGGGAAGGCTGGCGCATCTATCAGCAAATGAAGACCGCCGCGCCCGAGACCTCCACCAACGCCGTCGATCCGACAGTGTTCTGATTTCCCACTTCAACCTCTCGCCGCCCAGCAGGACGCGGACTGTACTGCATCGAGCGGCGTGGTCGAGCCGGGCGGGTGATTCCAGCGCAGTCCGGTCGCGTCGATGACGAAGGCGCCGCATGCATCGTCCTGCATGGCGCCGGGCGCAACAGGCGCGGCTTCGATGGCGTAACCGCCGTTAGTCGGCGATTCCGGCAGCACGGCGACGCTGTATACCGCCGTCCCGCCCGGAGGCGCTCTGTTGAAGCCTGCGCCGAGCGTGATCGCCTCACCGCTTTCCGACGTTTGCGCAAGCCGCGTCGTTTCGACGAACTGGACTGCACGCACCAACGCCGACGCCGCATCTAGTCGATGCGCCTTCACCATGTGCGTTCGATACGCCGGAATGGCGAATGTCGCAATGATCGCGGCGACGCCCAGCGCGATCATCAATTCCAGAAGGCTGAAGCCCTTCTCGCTCATGCTTCCTTTCATGACGGCTCCTCAAAACGGCCTGGCGACGACGCGCCGCCAGTGCTGCGTGCTCGCGCCCTCGGCGATATCGATACGAAGCTGAAGCCACGCCTCGGAATCGGGGCTCGCGCCGAAACCGCGCGTAGTGACGAGATACGCCCCGCTCGCCCACGATTCGATCAGACATTGCGGCGCGCGGCGCGCGTACGCCCACACCGCGAACGGCGTGATCGCGGCGGCAGTCGGTCCCTCGAACGATGTCTTCGCACGCCATCGGGACGGTTCGTCCTTGAGCGACTGGCTCGCCGATGGCAGCGCGAGGGACAGCATCCGGCTGCATCGGATCAGCGCGCTGTCCGCTGCATGGAACGCCTGCGCGCGCTCGCGCGTCGCAACGGTCGCGCGGGCCGCCACGAGCGATGTCTGCAACCATGCGCTCGCCGTCACGAGCATCATTGCCGAGAGAATCAAGACGATCGGTAACGTAGCGCCGCGTGTTCGGGAACGTCGCTTCATTGCGGGCCCCCGGATGTCATCGCCGGCGAATTGCGTATCGCGATGCGCCGCCAGAAGACCTGACGAGCGCGGCCATCGTCGGCATAAGCAGGCGAGCCCTTGCAATCGACGTAGTTCGTTCGCCGCTTCGCGTTGGAGTTGAAGCCGCGTACCAGGACGCAAATGTCGGCGCCGTAGACATCGCGCCAGCGTTCGCGCGCGATGGCCGAAGCGTCCAAGGCCGATGGCGAGTCCGCCCGCCAATACACGACACGCATCCGTTCGATGCCTTCGACGATCGGCTGGGGCTGCCGGCCGCCGCCCTCGCAGTAAAGCTCGGGCTCGCCGCTCGAAGTGCTGGCCTTCACGTAAAAGCGATTCGTGACGATGACGTCGGCGACGGTCTGGCCGATGCAGTCCGTCGGGACGCCACCGCTCGACGGCCATGTGGATACGGCATCTGCGGCGTAGCGAATCTGGATGCCGTCCGAATGACTGGCCAACGACTCGCACGATGCTCCCGACTCCGCGCCGACCACGCGGCCTTGCGCGCAGCCGAATACCGGTGCTTCGACAGTCGCGTCCGGGCCAGACGCGAAACCGGCCATTTGGAGTTGCTGTCCCAGCATGTCCAGCGCGGTCGATCCGGCGTCGTGGATGCGTGCGGCGTCGGTGGCACGATCGAACGCGGCGCGCTGCCCGCGATAGAGCGACAGCGACGCGGTCACGATCAACATGCCTAGCGCGAGCGCGATCGTCATTTCGAGCAGCGTATGGCCGCGCGATGAGAAGCAGCGTGAAGTCATCGCGCGAACGCCAATGCAATGCACGATGTGAGCGGTTTTGCCTGCGGCTCGGGGCACGGGTCGGACCGATCTTCAGCACGCCAGCTCACCGTCGCGATACGCACGCCGTCGGCCCGATCGGACACCGCGACATCGCCCGCGGGCAGCATCGACGACGCCCTCGCCTGCCATTGCGACACGATTGGCGCTCGGTCGGCATCGCTGCGAATGCCTTCCGCGACCGAATCGGCGATCAGCGCCGCGCGTTCCCGCAGCAACGCCGCCCGCTCACCGCGCGCGAGCGCGCTTTGCACCGCGACGAGCCCGAGCGCGCTGACCGCCGTGAGCGTCAACGCGATCATCACTTCGATCAGCGAATCGCCTCGTTGCGCGCCCTTCATGCCGACGCTCCGCAACCGCCCTGCGTGATGCGCGCCCGGCCGCCCGCCGCGAGCCGTACGCATCGACGCGACGCGGGATTCGCGGCGGCATCGGCGCCGCGCGGACCGAAGTCGAAACTGCGAAATCCGCCGATCACTTGTCCGGAAGGTGGTGTGAAAGACAGTTCGGTCGATGTCCCGGCGATGGCGACCGACGTCATCGCGGGCTGCATGCGCAGAAGCGTCGAAACGCCGTCGCGATCGACGAACACACCCCATCCGCACGACCAGTCAGTAACGCCGGCATCGCAGCTTCGCCCCGCCGCCAGGCAATGACGCGACGGGTCGATGCGGCACAGCGTGACGCGTGCGCCGCGTTTTATGGATTCGGCACGGGCAAGCGAAATCGCGGAAAAGAGCGAGCGCGCCCGCGCATCGACCTGATCGCGCACCTGCCACGCGACGAACGACGGCGCGGCGAACGTCGCGAGGATCGCCATCACGGCGAGCACCACGCACAGTTCGACGAGCGTGAAACCTTGATTTGAAGCGCTGATCATCTGCAATCCTTAATCGATAGATTCAAGCCGAAAGACGCAATCTAGCGAGAAGAAATGCACGCCGCCATTAGTCAGTATGACTCCGCGAGGCAGGGGCTGGCCTGGCGCGCGGAATCAGACGCGGGTTAGCATCGCTGCCAGA
>NZ_JALQDH010000028.1:0-1499 GCF_023631365.1 Caballeronia sp. INML2
CATTAGTCAGTATGACTCCGCGAGGCAGGGGCTGGCCTGGCGCGCGGAATCAGACGCGGGTTAGCATCGCTGCCAGAGCCGCACGGTGTGGACAGGGCCACACCCGGCGATATCCATCACGGAGGCCAGCGTGGAAAACGATAGCACACTGTACGTAGGGCTCGACGTCCATAAGGACTCGATTACAGTTGCCTATGCGCTGGGCACAGGCGAGGTCGAACTTCTCGGCAAAATCGGTACGACGAAGACGGATATCGATCGCCTGTGCAAGCGCCTTCAGTCGAAGGCTCGGCACATCGTCATCGTCTACGAGGCGGGTCCGTGCGGCTACGGACTTTACCGTCAGCTCGTGCAGAAGGGGTTTGACTGCATGGTGTGCGCGCCGTCATTGATTCCCAAAAAGCCTGGTGAGCGAGTCAAGACCGATCGGCGCGACGCCGTCAAGCTCGTGAGGTCGCTGCGCGCCGGGGATCTGTCAGCGGTGTACGTCCCCAGCGTGGAGGACGAAGCATTCCGCGATCTGGCTCGCGCGTGGGTCAGCGCCAAGGACGATCTGAAGCGCGCCAGACAACGGTTGAAGGGCTTTCTGCTCTCGCATGGGGTGCGCTATACGGGCCGAGCCGACTGGGGGCCGGCGCACCGGCGCTGGGTGAGCACGTATGCATTCGAGAGCTCGTGGCAGCAACTGGCGTTCGAGGAGTATCGACGCACCATTGAGGATCGCCTGGCGCAATGCGACCGGCTGGAGGCCGCGTTGCGCGATGCCGTCGTCAACTGGCGCTTTTATCCTGCCGTTCTGGGCCTGCAGACGATGCGCGGCGTGCAGTTCACCACGGCAGTGGGCATGCTCGCTGAGCTCGGTGATCTGTCACGCTTCGCGCACCCTCGCCAATTGATGGGCTGGCTGGGCGTGACGCCCTCCGAGCACTCGTCAGGAGAAAAACGCCGTCAGGGCAGTATCACCAAAAACGGCAACAGCTATGCAAGAAAACTGTTGGTCGAAGCGGCCTGGAGCTATCAACATCCGGCCCGCGTGAGTCCCGGGATCCAACGTCGTCACGATGGTATTCCAAAGCCAATCGTGGACCGAGCCTGGGACGCGCAACTGCGTCTGTGCCGGCGCTTCCGGAAGCTAATCACGCGCGGCAAGCAGAAGAACATCGCGGTGGTCGCGGTCGCCCGCGAGCTCGCCGGATTCATTTGGGACATCAGTCGACTCGCGATGTCACTTGCCATACCCTGCGAGCCGCTCACAACATGATGCTGCGGTTGAGTAACTTTTAGTCGAATGGGGAGGAGTTTCCTGAAGGCGGCGTAGCCCGGCACACGAGTAACCCGCGATTCGGCTACGCAACGATTTCTATCCGACTTGCGACATTAGATAGCGGCAGGCTCATTGGGCGGATTTCTGTAATGCGGTACCCAACCCGCGAATATCAGCATGATCCACCGTCGAGACTTACTGCTACGTCGCCCTCAGGAAATTCGGCAAGATGCGC
>NZ_JALQDH010000029.1:0-25569 GCF_023631365.1 Caballeronia sp. INML2
CCAACCCGCGAATATCAGCATGATCCACCGTCGAGACTTACTGCTACGTCGCCCTCAGGAAATTCGGCAAGATGCGCCCATCAACAAACCCAAAACCGATCGCTATTGACAGGCGGAGTCATATCAGCCGAATGGACGAGTGTTCACGCCATTCGATGCCCGGCACACTGCGCGAGCGAACGGCAAGAATTCAGGCTTGGGAGGGAAAAGATGCGGAAAGGATCAGCGCTTGCGCGAGCTCGATTTCTTCGGCGCGGCGCGCCGGAATTCTTCGAGCACGTCTTCGAATTCGGAGACGTCTTCGAAACGCTTGTAGACGGAGGCGAAACGCACGTAGGCGATGGTATCGAGCTGTCGCAGCTCGTTCATGACGAGTTCGCCGAGGCGTTCGCTCTGCACTTCGCGCTCGCCGCTGCCGAGCAACTGATACTCGATGCGGGACGCGGCGGCGTCGATCGCGTCGGCTGCGACCGGACGCTTTCTCAGCGCAAGCTGCATGCTCGCGACGATCTTGCGACGGTCGAACTCGGTGCGGCTGCCGTCTTTCTTGACGACAGTCGGCAGCGCCAGTTCGACGCGCTCATACGTGGTGAAGCGCTTGTCGCACGCGGGACAGCGCCTTCGCCGCCGAATGGCGGCGCCATCCTCCGACACGCGAGAATCCACGACCTGTGTATCTTCGTGTCGGCAGAATGGGCAGCGCATCGGCGTTGGGCTCGCGAATTAACGGTAGACCGGGAAACGCTTGGTCAGATCGGCCACTTGTGCGCGCACGCGCTCGATCGTCGCCTGGTCTTCCGGATTGTCGAGCACGTCGGCGATCAAGTTGCCGACGATCTCAGCTTCCTTCGTGCCGAACCCGCGCGTGGTCATCGCGGGCGAGCCGAGGCGCACGCCGCTCGTGACGAACGGCTTTTCCGGATCGTTCGGAATGGCGTTCTTGTTGACTGTGATGTGCGCGGCGCCGAGCGCGGCTTCGGCGGCCTTGCCGGTGATCTTTTTCGCGCGCAGATCGACGAGCATCACGTGGCTTTCGGTACGGCCCGACACGATGCGCAAGCCGCGCTTCACGAGCGTTTCCGCAAGCACGCGCGCGTTGTCGATCACGGCCTGTTGATACGTCTTGAATTCCGGCGACAGCGCTTCCTTGAACGCCACAGCCTTCGCGGCGATCACGTGCATGAGCGGTCCGCCCTGAATGCCCGGGAAAATCGCCGAGTTGATCTGTTTCTCGAACTCGGCCTTCATCAGGATCACGCCGCCGCGCGGGCCGCGCAGGCTCTTGTGCGTCGTCGTGGTGACGAAATCGGCGTGCGGCACCGGGTTCGGATATACGCCCGCTGCGACGAGACCGGCGTAGTGCGCCATGTCGACCATGAAGTAAGCGCCGACGCTCTTCGCGATCTTCGACAGACGCTCGAAGTCGATCTTCAGCGCAAACGCCGACGCGCCTGCGACGATCAGCTTCGGCTTGTGTTCCTTGGCGAGCGCTTCGGTCTTTTCGTAGTCGATGTCTTCGGCCTCGTTCAGGCCGTAGCTCACGACGTTGAACCACTTGCCCGACATGTTGACCGGCGAGCCGTGCGTCAGGTGACCGCCTTCGGCGAGGCTCATGCCCATGATCGTGTCGCCCGGCTTGAGCACGGCGAAGAACACGCCCTGATTGGCTTGCGAGCCCGAGTTCGGCTGGACGTTCGCTGCTTCGGCGCCGAAGAGCTGTTTCACGCGGTCGATCGCGAGTTGCTCGACGATGTCGACATACTCGCAGCCGCCGTAGTAGCGCTTGCCGGGATAGCCTTCGGCGTATTTGTTCGTGAGTTGCGAGCCCTGCGCGGCCATCACGGCCGGGCTCGTGTAGTTTTCCGACGCGATCAGCTCGATGTGATCTTCCTGGCGACGGTTTTCCTGCTCGATCGCCTTGAGCAATTCGGGATCGACATTGGCGAGGGTACTTTCGGCTCTGTCAAACATACGTTTTCCGTAAGATCAAAACAGGTTGACCGGATCGCGCGTGCGCCACGTTCGAAGCAGACGCAAAAGACGCTGGAAACCGATGGAGTCCAGGCGCGACGGATAGAGGATGAATCCGGTTTCGCGGAACGGACAGCCACCGGCAACGCAGCGACGGCGTGCGGATCTCAGCTGCCCAGGCGAACGGCAAAACGACGCTCCGCGCTTCCTGGTGGGTCGCTCCACCTTGAATCCGAAGATTCTATCGCCAGTCACGCGGGGTTTGAGCGTTGTAGTGTAATGGGCGGGCAGCCTTTAGGCAACCGGATCCCCGACCATTTCCCGGCACGAATCGACGCGATTAAAGCACGATCGTTCGCGTGTGTCATTGCTTGCCGCGCCGCATCAATGGAAGTACCCTTTGCGCCGTCGACGGACGCGCTCCCCGGCGCGTTTCGGCTTTATACATCTCATCCCGTTCGGAGTCCGCTCATGATCGTTTTTGTCACCGGCGCGTCTGCCGGATTTGGCGCCGCCATTGCGCGCACTTTCGTGAAAGGCGGCCATCGCGTGATCGCCGCCGCGCGCCGCAAGGAACGGCTCGTCGCGCTGTCGAACGAGCTCGGCGACGCGCTTCTGCCGGTCGAGCTCGACGTGCGCGACGAAAACGCGGTGCGCAACGCCATAGCGTCGCTGCCGGAAGCGTTCGCCCAGATCGATGTCCTCGTGAACAACGCCGGTCTCGCGCTCGGTCTCGAACCCGCGCAACGCGCGAATCTCGACGACTGGAAGAACATGATCGACACGAACTGCACGGGTCTCGTGACCGTCACGCACGCGATCCTGCCGGGCATGATCGAGCGGAATCGCGGCCACGTGTTCAATATGGGCTCGGTGGCCGGCACGTATCCGTACATCGGCGGCAATGTCTATGGCGCGTCCAAGGCGTTCGTGCGGCAGTTCAGCCTGAACCTGCGTGCCGACGTCGCCGGCACCGCGCTGCGCGTGACCGACATCGAACCGGGACTGGTCGGCGGCACCGAGTTTTCCAACGTGCGCTTCAAGGGCGACGACAGCAAGGCCGCGACCGTCTACAAGGACGTACAGGCGCTCACACCCGAGGACATCGCCGATGCGATCTACTGGATCGCGACGCGCCCGGCGCACGTCAATATCAACGCGATCGAGATGATGCCGATCGCCCAAACCTTCGCACCGTTGCAAATTCACCGCGGCTGATTCGGGGATTTGCCTAAGGATTTGGCAGTCGTGCTTCCGGTTCCGGTAAAATGCCGCCGATGAATATTTGTCAAAAAGCAAGCCGGAGCGTGCTCGAGCGCCTCCGCGCGTGCGGAGCGGCGCAAAGGTGAGTGATCCGTTGACTTTCGAATGGCCGGTTCGGGTGTATTACGAGGACACCGACGCCGGCGGCATCGTCTTCTACGCGAACTACCTGAAGTTCTTCGAGCGGGCGCGCACCGAATGGCTGCGCGCGTGCGGCATCGACCAGCAGCGCCTCGCGGATTCGAACGGCATTGTGTTCGTCGTGAGACGCACGTCTGTCGATTATTCGTCGCCGGCGCGTCTGGACGACGTCATTCGCGTCGTGAGCCGCATCGAGCGGCTCGGCCGTGCGTCGGTGGATTTTCATCAGGAAGCGTGGCGCGATGGCGTTCTGCTCGCGAGCGGCGACATTCGCATAGCGTCGGTGAATCGCGCGTCGGTTCGTCCAGCCGCCATTCCCGATGCCGTGCTCGACGGATTGAAACGCGGCCCGCACGCCACGCTCGTCACCGCGTCATGAGGCGCGAACCCGGATCGCGCCTGAACGATGAACTCATCGCATCCCGAAGCGAACCAAGGGCATCGGGAACAGAGGAAGCACTAACGACCAAGAGCCTGCCACGGCGCGGCTTTCGTTTGATTCACATCCTTTTCACGAAAGCATGACGCTTTGACCGGACGCCCCTTTCGGGACGTAACAGCCGACCTTTATGAACAATACACAAGACCTGTCGATCATTTCTCTCGTCATTCACGCGAGCCTGCTCGCGCAGGCCGTGATGGCGCTGCTGCTGCTCCTCTCGCTGCTGTCGTGGACCTTCATTTTCCGCAAGTGGTTTGCCATTCGGCGCGCGCGCGCGCAAACCGAGCGTTTCGAGCGCGATTTCTGGTCGGGCGGCGACTTGCAGGCGCTCTATCAGAGCGCGGCGAACAACCGTCACACCATCGGCGCTCTCGAGCGTATCTTCGAATCCGGCATGCGCGAATTCCTGAAGGGCAAGGAGCGCCGCATCACCGACCCCGGCGCGATCCTCGACGGCTCCCGCCGCGCGATGCGCGCCGCCTTCCAGCGCGAAATGGACGTGCTCGAGGCGAATCTCGCGTTTCTCGCTTCGGTCGGCTCGGTGAGTCCGTATATCGGTCTCTTCGGCACCGTCTGGGGCATCATGAACTCCTTCCGCGGACTCGCCAACGTGCAACAGGCGACGCTCGCGAACGTGGCGCCGGGCATCGCCGAGGCGCTCGTCGCAACCGCGATCGGCCTCTTCGCCGCGATCCCGGCCGTGGTCGCATACAACCGTTACGCGCACGATATCGATCGCCTGGCGATCCGTTTCGAGACCTTCATCGAAGAGTTCTCCAACATCCTGCAGCGTCAGGCGCACTAAGCAAGGAGTCGCGATGGCAGGCCCCATTCGTTCCAGCATGCGCGGCAGTTCGCGCCGCGCAATGTCCGACATCAACGTCGTGCCGTATATCGACGTGATGCTCGTGCTGCTCGTCATCTTCATGGTGACGGCGCCGCTCGTTTCGCCGTCCATCATCAATTTGCCGACCGTCGGCAACGCGCAACCGCAGGAGCAGCAGCCGCCGCTCGTCATCAACATCAAGGCGGACGGCAGCATGAACGTCCGGTACAAGGAAGACGGCGGCGCGACGCAGGAGCAGAAGATGACGAAGGAAGAGCTGAATACCTTCGTGCTCAATCGTCAGGAGTCGCATCCGGATCAGCCCGTCGTGATCGCGGCGGACAAGACCGTGAAGTATGAAGTCGTGATGAACGTGATGTCCGATATGAAGGCGCGCGGCGTGAAGCGCGTCGGATTGCTCGTCAAATCGCAATGACCCTTTTGCACAGGCAGACACGCGCATCGTCCGCGCGACCGATTCGCCCGCCGCGCGAGCGTGGCACGGGCAAGGCGTTCGCGCTCGCGGCGTTGATGCACCTGCTGCTCGGCTGGCTGCTGTACCACGGCATCAACTGGCAGAACAACACGCCCGCGGGCTCGGAAGCGGAGATCTGGACAGAGATTCCGGATACGTCCACACCGACGCCCCGCCCCGCCCCGCCACCGCCTGCGCCAGTGAAGGTGCAGCCCGCGCCGCCGCCCGCGAAGGACGAGGACGCGGACATCGCGTTGCAGGAGAAGAAGCGCAAGCAGCAGGAAGCGGCCGCGCGTGAGGCGCAGCTCGCGGAGCAGCGCCGTCAACAGGAGCAGGCGCGTCAGGAAGCGGAAGAAAAGCGTCAGCAGCAACTCGCTGCGCAAGCCGCCGCCCAGAAGGCGATGCAGGACAAACAGAAGCAGATCGAGCAGCAGCGTCAGGCCGAACTGCAAAAGCAGCAACAGAAGGCGCAGCAGGACAAGCAGCGCCAGCAACAGCAGGCCGAAGCGCAGAAGCAGGAACAGCTCAAGGAGCAGAAGGAACAGCAGCAGGAAGCCAAGGCGAAGGCCGATGCCCAAGCGAAGGCCAAGGCTGAAGCCGACGCGAAAGCGAAGGCGGCGGCGCAGGCGAAAGCCAAGGCCGATGCGGAATCGAAGGCCAAGCTCGACGCCGAGCGCAAGGCTCGCCTCTCGCAACTGCAAGGTCAGTTGGGCGGCGGTACGGCGGGCAGCGGCGAAGGGCTCGCCAAGAGCGGCACGGGCAAGGGCGCGGGCGGCAATGCAACCTCGCCGGGATACGCCGAGAAGGTGCAGCGCCGCGTGCGGCCGAACATCCATTGGGGCGGCGAAACCGCCGGGCTTGAAACGGTTGTTTCAGTCCGCTGCTCACCGACGGGCACACTGCTATCCGCATCCATCACCCGTTCGAGCGGCAACGAGCAATGGGACGCGGCGGCGTTGCGTGCAGTACAGAATTCCGACCCGATGCCCGTCGATATCGACGGCAAGGCGCCCGGCTCATTCACGATCACGCTGCGCCCGGCCGGAGGCTGATCCAGTGCTCGCGCGATCGACATGAGAGCCGCTTTGGGTGGGAACGAATTGTGCGACCGCGGGTCTGTTCTGCAGTCCGCGGACACTTGAAAACGCTTTTATCTGGAACCTATACAGCATGAGTTTGATGACGAAGCTTGGCCTGAAAACGCTGGTCGCATCCTGCCTGATCGCAGCCGGCACCGCCGCACACGCCCAGTTGAACGTACTCGTGACCGGCGTCGGTTCGACCCAGTTTCCGATCGCGACAGCCAATTTCGCCAATGAAGCGAGTTCGCCGCAGCAGGTCAGCGCGATCATTCGCCAGGATCTGCAGAGAAGCGGCAAGTTCACGAATATCGACGCGGGCGGCACGCCGGTGTCGGAGACCGATTCGGTCGATCTCGGCGCCTGGAAGGCAAAAGGCGCAGATGCGTTCGTGTCGGGCAGCGTGAACAAGCTGCCGAACGGCCAGTACGAAGTGCGCTTCCGTCTCTACGACACCGTCAAGCAGCAGAATCTGGGCGGCCTGTCGCTCGTCAGCGCCGAAAGCGGCCTGCGCATGAGCGCGCACAAGATCGCGGACTACATCTATGCGAAGCTGCTCGGCGGCCGCGGCGTGTTCGCGACGCGGCTGTCGTATGTGATCCAGACGGGCGGCCGCTACCAGTTGCAGATTTCGGATTCGGACGGACAGGACGCGAAGATCGCGCTTTCCAGCCCGGAGCCGATCATCTCGCCGGCGTGGTCGCCGGACGGCACGAAGGTGGCATACGTGTCGTTCGAAAAGAAGAAGCCGGTGGTGTACATCCACGACCTGCCGACGGGACGTCGCGTGGTCGTGTCGAATCAGAAGGGCAACAACAGTGCCCCGGCGTGGTCGCCCGATGGCCGCAAGCTCGCGGTCGCGCTCTCGCGCACCGGCAACACGCAGATTTTCGAAGTCAACGCAGACGGCTCCGGCCTGCGCCGTCTGACACAAGGCAGCTCCATCGACACCGAGCCGTACTACTCTCCTGATGGCAACTCGATTTATTTCACGAGCGATCGCGGCGGCCAACCGCAGATCTACAAGATGCCGGCGGCGGGTGAAAGCGCCGGCGCGGCCCAGCGGGTCACGTTTGCAGGCGCGTACAACACGAGCCCGCGCGTGAGTCCGGACGGCAAGCAACTTGCGTACATTTCGCGCACTGGCGGCGGCTTCAAGCTGTATCTGCAGGACCTCGCGTCCGGCACGGCGACGGGGCTGACCGACACGACGCATGACGAATCGCCGAGCTTCGCGGCGAATGGTCAGTACATCCTCTACGCCACCCAAGTGAACGGACGTGGCGTGTTGGCAGCCGTTTCGACCGACGGTCGTACGCGGCAAGTCTTGTCCGTACAGGGCGGTGTGGTGCGCGAGCCGTCCTGGGGTCCGTTCATGCAATAAGTCCAGCAATAACGTTTCACAAACAACGTTCAGCTACAACACAAGGAGAGGTACCATGATGTCGAAACTTCGTATCGGCCTGGCAGTTGCGATGGTCGGCGCATTGGCGGCGTGTCACTCGGGCGTGAAGCTCGATGAAGGCCAGAACAAAGGTGCAGTCGGCACGCAGCCGAACCCGACGGACGTAAAGCAGGTCAACATCGACCCGCTGAACGACCCGAACAGCCCGCTCGCGAAGCGCAGCATCTATTTCGACTTCGACAGCTATGCCGTGAAGGACGACTATCAGCCGCTGCTGCAACAACACTCGTCGTACCTGAAGAGCCATCCGGAGCGTCACGTCCTGATCCAGGGCAACACCGACGAGCGTGGCACGAGCGAGTACAACCTGGCGCTCGGCCAGAAGCGTGCGGAAGCCGTGCGTCGCGCAATGTCGCTGATGGGCGTCGCCGATTCGCAGATGGAAGCCGTGAGCCTCGGCAAGGAAAAGCCGACGGCGACGGGTCACGACGAATCGTCGTGGGCACAGAACCGCCGTGCGGACCTCGTGTACCAGCAGTAATCAACTTAACGTAACCAGTCACGGGTGAGTCGCCCTATGTTGTATCGCTTTCCCTTGCTGCGCATGGCCGCAGCCGCGTGCGTACTCGGTTCGACGATGCTGAGCGTGCCCGCGCACGCCGGCGTCTTCGACGACAACGAAGCGCGTAAAGCCGTGCTCGACCTGCGCACGAAAACTGACAGCCTGTCCAGTCAGTTGCAGGCGGCACAGCGCACGATCCTCGATCAATCGAACCGTATCGACCAGCTCAATCAGCAGGTCGCGACGCTTCGCGGCCAGAACGAGGATCTGGCCAACCAGGTCGGAACCCTGCAGAAGCAGCAGAAGGACTATTACGCCGATCTCGACACGCGCTTGAAGAAGTTCGAGCCGCAGCAGGAGACGATCGACGGCATGACCGGTTCTGTGCAGCCTGGCGAGACGGAAGCGTTCAACGCAGCGTCGACTCAATTCCGTAACGGTGACTACAAGAATGCCGCGGCGTCCTTCAAGGCATTCGTGACGAAGTATCCGCAGAGCCCGTATCAGCCCACTGCCCGTTACTGGCTCGGCAATGCGCTCTATGCACAGCGCGACTACAAGGGATCGACGGCGATCTGGCAGGATCTGGTGAAGAGCTACCCGACGCATCCGCGAGCGCCCGAGGCATTGCTCGCAATCGCGAACAACCAGATCGAGCAAGGTCAGAAGGCGGCTGCCAAGCAGACGCTTCAGCAGATCATCTCGCAGTACGCCGGTACGGAAGTCGCGCAGACCGCGCAAAGCAAGATGTCGCAGGTGAAGTAAGCGAAGCGTCATCGTTTCGCGCCTCTCGAGGAGAATGCCCGCGCGCAACGAAGCCGCGGGCGTTTTTCTTTCGAGAATCAGGCTCTTCTTCGATGAACCGGGTTGACGGTTCTCCGAATTTGAGATTATAATTTTGCCTCTTTCGGGTCGTTAGCTCAGCTGGTAGAGCAGCGGACTTTTAATCCGTTGGTCACAGGTTCGAATCCCGTACGGCCTACCAAGTATCAGGTAAGAAGCCCAGTCATTGCGACTGGGCTTTTTGCTTTGCACGCCCGATTCGTCTCTACGGTCATCGAGACACAAATTGTCTCAACCCTTCCTATAATCGGAGTCATTCCCGCCACGTTCCAGCGCCATGACCTCCAGCCTCGATGAAGCCATTCTCCGCGTGCTGCCCACCGAACGGGACGCAACCGCTTGGCTCTCGACGCCCGAAATCCGCAGGCGTCTCGAAGAGCGCGGCCATCGCGTCGGGTACACGAAGAAGGTGCAGCGCCATCTGACCGCGCTGGAAGCCGATGCGCGTGTCGTGTCGATGCTCAACGGCCGCGAACTGCTCTGGCAGCGCAAGCCGTGGCTGCACGGGTTGCAGGAAGGCGTCAGCGGGCTGATGAGCGCGTCGGAAGCGGTGGCGTTTCACATCCTTCAGCGCTTCGCGGGCAACAAGCTGCCGAACGCCGTGACGCGCGACATCGATCCGCTCTTCAAGGCTGCCGAATCGCGGCTGTCGCAGGAAAAGGCGGACAGCCGCATTTATCGCGCGTGGGCGGACAAGATCGATTCCGTCGATGGCGCCTTCACGCTGATTCGCCCGAAGCTGCGTCCGGAGATCTTTCAGACTGTCGCGACCGCTACGTTCTTCGAGCGTGAACTGCTCGTGCAATATCGCCCGGCGTACAAGGCGGAGCAACAGCCCGAACAAGGCAACGATCCGAAGACGAAGACACTCTGGCCGCTTGCGCTCGTCGAATCGGCCGGCGTGATGTACATGGTCGCGCAAGACCCGAATCGCGCGCCGCGTCCGGAGAAAGGCGAAACGGAATGGACGCGCGCGCTCTACCGGCTCGATCGCATCCGCTCGGTGGCGGAGTCCGGCGAATCCTTCACGTACCCCGAAGACTTCAAGCTGCGCAAATACATCGAGACGCAGCAGGTGTTCGACTTCCTGCCCGAGCCGCCGGTGCTGCTCGAACTCGCCTTCGAAGGCAACGCGGGTAATCAGTTGCGCGAATCGCCGATGTCGAAGGATCAGCAAATCGACACCCTTCCCAATGGCCGCATGAAAGTCACGGGCACCGTGACGCCGAGTCTCAAGCTGCGCTGGTGGCTGCGCGCGCTGGGCGCGGGCGTCGAGATTCTCGCGCCGCAAGGTCTGCGCGATGAATTCGCGGAAGACTATCGCAAGCTCGCGAGCCGCTATGTTCAGGCAGACCCGCAATGAACGACGCCGCGCACTTCGAGCAGGCAAGTGAATGGATTCGTCATGCCGACGGCCTGCTGATCACCGCGGGCGCGGGCATGGGCGTCGACTCCGGGCTGCCGGATTTTCGCGGTCCTGAAGGCTTCTGGCGCGCGTACCCGGCGTTGCGGCATCACGGCTTTTCGTTCGAGGAGATGGCAAATCCCGAAGGCTTCGTGCGGCATCCGCGGCTCGCGTGGGGCTTTTATGGGCACCGACTCGCGCTGTATCGCGCGACCGCGCCGCATGACGGCTTCCATGTGCTGAAGCGCTGGGCCGCGCGCATGCCGCACGGCGCGTTCGTCTTTACGAGCAATGTCGATGGCCAGTTCCAGCGCGCGGGCTTCGCGCCCGAGCGCGTGGCCGAGTGTCACGGCGCGATCGATTCGCTGCAATGCATTGACGCTTGCACGAACGACATCTGGTCCGCCGAGGGCTTCGATCCGATCGTCGACGAGGCGCGCTGCGAGCTCGTCAACGACATGCCGCGCTGCCCGCATTGCGGCGCGCTCGCGCGTCCGAACATCCTCATGTTCGGCGACTGGAACTGGATCGACACGCACACCGCGCAACAGGAGCAAAGGCTGGCCGCCTGGCTTCACGGCGTGACGAGCCTCGTGGTCGTCGAGCTTGGCGCGGGGCGCGCGCTGCCGACGGTCCGGCGCTTCAGCGAGCGCAACGGACCGCGCGCGATCCGCATCAATCCGCGCGAGCACGCGATTGCGCCGGGCTTGGGCGTAGGCATCGCCGGCGGCGCGCGCGAGACGCTGATGCGGCTCGACCGCATGCTTCAGCCCATATAACGCACGTTGACCTGCGGCCCGAACACGTCGCGCACGATATCGACCAAATGGTCGTGATGGCTCAGGAAGATCACCTGCGTGCGTTTGGCGATCTGCGCGAGCACGCGCAGGCCGGCACGCGCGCGGCCATCGTCGAAATTGATGAAGAGATCGTCGGCGACGAACGGCAACGCCGACGCCTTCTCGCCATGTTCTTCCAGCGCCGCGAGCCGCAGCGCGAGATAGAGCTGATCGCGCGTGCCTTCGCTCATCCCGGCGATGTCGACGTGTTCGCCGCTCGCGCGGATCGCGGACAGCGCCATCGGCTGTCGATCGTAGTCGACGACGAGCCGCGAGAACATGCCAAGCGTGAGCTCCGAGAAGATCGTGCTCGCGCGTGAGAGCATCGGGCCCTGACGGCGCTCGCGATAGCGGTCGATCGCCCACTTGAGCAGCGTCGAAGCCGTCTCGACCTTCACGAAGCGTTCGGCGGCATCGGCCATCGCGGCGAGCGCTTCCTGGCGCTTCGCTTCGGCGCGCGCCGCATTCGCTTCGCCTGCAATGGCGTCGAGTTCCCGGCGTGCGGCATCGAGCGCGGTTGCGGTGTCGGTCGCGATTTTCACGGACTCGGTGAGCGCCGCGCCGATACGCGACAGCTCCGCCTGCACGTTCGGCATGTCCGCGCCCTCCACTTCCGCGACGAGTTCGTCGAGCGACAGGCCATCGCCGCCCTTGATGAGCGCGGCGCGCGCGTCGTCCACATCGGCGATCAGCTCGCGCTTTTTCTGCGACTGAACGATCAACGCCTGGAGCACGTCGGGCGTATCGACGCCGGCGAGATCGTAGAGCGGACGCAGCATGGCCTTCGCTGCTTCCACGTCGGCGCGGGCGTGGCTCACCTGTTCGCTCGCCGACGCATGCTCCTTCTTCAAGCGCTTCAGTTCGGCGTGTGCGGCAGACGCGCGATCGAGGCGTGCCGACAGCTCCGTCGCGATCGCGTTCGCATCGAATGTTGCGAGCGATTCGTCGAGTTCGCGCGCGAGTTGCGATGCCTCGGCGTCGAGTGCGGCGAGTTCGGCGCGCCTGGCGTCGATCTGTCCGCTGCGGATGGTTTCGATCTGCGTCAACTGCTCGCCGATCCTCTTCACGATCTCGATGGCCGCTTCGGCCGCCGCCTGCGAATCCGCCACATTCGCGAAACCCGCTTTCGCGATCGCCTCCGACCACTCGCGTTGCCAGCGCTCGAATGCCTCGCGAGCCGCTTTCGCAGCGCCTTGCCGCGCGATGCGCTCGGCGTGCGTTTCGTCGAGTTGCGTCGAGAGATGACGCCGCTTCATCGCCGCCTCGTCGATCGCGCCGATGTGCGTCTCCGCCACGTCGCACAACATGTCGAGATCGGCGCGCGCGTCGGTCTGTGCGCCCGCTTCCGCGAGATGTCGCGCGAGTTCGTCGCGCCGCGCGTCGGAATCGGCGGATTCGCGCGCGAGTTCTTCGGTGCGCGCATCGAGCGCCTGCGCCGCCGCCAGCGCCTTGTCGCGCGATGCGATCCATGACGGCGCTTCGTCGAGCGACATGTCCGCGATATGCGATTGCGCGGCGAGCGCGCGCCACGCGTCGTCGAATGTCGTCAGCGCCGATTCGGCTTCGCGCGCGCTCTGTTCGCGCCGCGCGAGCGTCGATTCTTCGCTCGCGACACGGCGCTTCAATGCCGCAAGCTGCGTCGCGTAACCGACAGAGCCGAGCTGACGATCGGCCAAGCCATCCGCAGAATGCATCGCAGTTTCGAAGCCGGATGCGGCGTCATCGAGCGCCAAGTCGCCGGACTTGATCGCATGCCACGCCGCATCGCGCGACGCGCGTGCTTCGCGCACCTGATCGCCCGTCACGACATCGTGTGTTTCGACCAGATCGTCGAGCTCGGTGCGCGTGACGTGGAGCGTGTCCTGCCCTTCCTTCGCGCGATCGGCCGCGAGCGTCAGCCGCGCGACCAGATCCTGCCGTTCCGCGCGCAGTGCGGCGAGGCGCTCGGCTGTCGGGAGCGACAGCGCCTTCAATTCGTCGATGGAGCGTGACCATCGGCCGAGCGACGCCATGTTCGCGTCGAGCAGTTGCTTCGCGTCGCGCTTCGCGTCTTCGAGGCGCTTCATCGCCGCGCTCTTGTCGCGATATTTCTGCGCCGCGCGCAACGCGGCACGCAGACCCGGCGACACATCGCCGGCCGCGATCGCTGCCAGCTTCGATTTCAGCGTATCGATCTGCGCCGCGCATTCGTCGGCTGACTGTTCAGCGTTGCGCGCGGCGAGTTCGAGTTCGCCGCGCTCCAGCATCAGACTCGTGACCGTTTGCAGCGGGAGCGCGCCCGGCATTGCGCGGCGCGTGCCCGCCTCGTCTTGCGGCCACCCGAGTTGCGTGCCGTCCCGTGCGACTTGCTTCAGGCGCATCGCGACTTCCTGTTCGAGCCGCGCGATTTCGCTCGCGTGATTCGCGCAGCGCTGTCCCGTGGCGTCGAGGGCACGAATGCGCGCCTGCGCGGCGAGAAGCGCATGATCGATATGGACCGCGCCCAGATCCGCCTGCAACTGTTCGGCTTTTTTCGCGTATACGTCGAGCGCGCTCTGCGCGGCCGCGTGCCGCTTCAGCGCGCCTTGCAACGTCGCTTCGGCGTTCGCGGGCAGATCGACGACATCGCCCAGTTCGCGCAATTCCGCTGCCTTCTCGCGCCACACGTTCATATACGGTGCGACGCGCCTCACCCGTTCGAGCTTGCCGCGCTGTGCTTCGAGTTCCGCGCGGCGCGCGTCCTGCTCGCGGCGCCTTTCTTCCGCTTCTTCGACGGCGTCATGCGCGCGCGTCCACTTCGCGGTGCGCACGCTGGCCAGTTTCAGTTCGTCGGTGGCTTCGTCGTATTGCTTACGGTGGATGTTGTACGCACAGCCTGACTTGCGCTTCGCCCACAGGCCGTCGGCTTCTTCCGCGAGACGCTGGCGCACGTCGCCCAGGCTTGCGATACCCGCCGCCGACTGAAACAGAACCTGCCCGACATCGCTCGATGCATCGAGAATGGCGTCGCCACCGCGCCGAAGCGCCTCGTGATTCAGACAGTACATCTGCTCGAAGAAACCCTTGTCGGCCGCGCCGAGAAACGCTGCCAAAGCGTCGGCGGGCAGCGCGTCGCCGTTCGGCGCATTCAGCGACGACTTACGGCTCTTCGTGCGATGAAACGCGAACGTCTCGCCGCTCGTTTCGATCGACGCACCGAGCCGCAGATCGCTTTGCGGATGCACGAACGCGAGCGGCGAGCTGTGCGGCATGCCGAAGAGCAGCTCGGAAATGGCGTTCTTGATGGTCGATTTGCCGGCCTCGTTCGGACCGACGACGAAGTGGAAATCAAGTTCCACCGCCGGAAACTCGACGGCGTGATCGGTGAACTTGCCGTAGCGGATGAGTTCGAGCTTGCCGATGCGCATGGCTTACTCCGCGTCCGACAACTGCGCGATCAGCCCCGAGCGCACTTCGCCGACGAGCCTCGCGAGTTCGCCGTTGCGCACGTGCTCAAGTTCGGGCACCGACTTATGCAATTCGCTCGGCGCTTGCGCGGCCAGCGCGATGAGCCGTTCCTTCAGCATGCTCAAAAACTCAGGGTCCGATTCGGCTTCGATCAGAAGGCCGTGAAGATCGGCGAGCGCATCGGTGCGGCCGGTTGCCGGTTCGCTGCGCGCGAGCGGCTCGGTCGCGATCTTCACTTTTTCGAGCCACAGCCGGTCGTGGCTGATCGCCGCGATCTGCGCGAGCACTTCCACGCGCAGTTGCGTCTCCAGTCCGAACAGCTCGCCGTGCGCCTGTGTCGCGCCGGTGATCGTTACGCGCACCGCGTGCGGCACCGACGACGCGGAAGACTCGACGAGCGCTTCGAGCGCACGCCCGACAGCCAGCGCGACTTCATCGAGCGTGCTTGCCTGCGATACGTCCACCGTCACGGATTCCCAACGCAGCACGTCGATGAAAAGCCGCTCGACGCTCACCTCCTCCGTATCCGACACCGTGACGATCACCGCGCCGCGCCTGCCCGTCTCGCGGATATTGCGCCCT
Source organism: Caballeronia sp. INML2 (assembly GCF_023631365.1). Lineage (NCBI taxonomy): Bacteria > Pseudomonadati > Pseudomonadota > Betaproteobacteria > Burkholderiales > Burkholderiaceae > Caballeronia > Caballeronia sp. INML2. The sequence continues at coordinate 15,260 of NZ_JALQDH010000029.1, forward strand.
TGCAGATTGCCCGGAAAAACGATGGTCGATGCGTCCTGCCACATCGCGTAATCGTGCACGTGACCGAGCGCCCAGTAGTGATATTCCTTCGCGTGCAGTTCGGCGACGGAGCACGGCGCGTAGCTCGCGTGCATCGAGCCGCCCTCGAGCGCCGTATGCAGCACGCCGATATTGAAATACCCCGCGACAGGCGACGGATACGCGGTGACGAGATTCGTCGTGACCGCCTTTTCCTTGAAGCTGTGACCGTGCAACGCGACCTTCAGATCGTCGATGCGAAACGTCTGCGGCTTTCTCGTCGAGAACGTGTGGACGTTGTCGGGCAATCGGAGTTGACTCGTCATCTCGCTCTCGGCGTCGTGATTGCCGAAGAGCACGTAGACCGGAATGCCCGCGCGACGCAGCCGGCCCATTTCGCGGCAAAAGAAGATGCCCGTGTTGTGATCGCGCCAGGTGCCGTCGTAGAGATCGCCTGCGATCACCATGAAATCGACCTGTTCGTCGATCGCCGCCGACACGAGCTTCGAGAAGGCCTCGCGCGTGGCGTTGCGCAGCATGTCCGCGGGTGCGTCCGCGTAGGCGGAAAGGCCGTGCAACGGGCTGTCGAGATGGATGTCCGCCGCGTGAATAAAGCGCATGCTGTCTTCCCTTGAAGGATGTCTTTTCTGTCCCGCACCGATGGGGACGACGATCGTAGCAGCCGATCCGGACACATCGCGTCCCGATCGACGTTGCGTGTTCGGGACGCCGAATGTCCCTTCCCGCTCGCAGAATCGGCCGCTCGGATTCAACGCGACACGAGGATAACGATGAACGAAACACTCGAGCGGCACGCCACGATCACGAGCCCTTACACGCTCAGGAATGTCGATGCCGCGATCGGGCATCTGGAGCGTGTGCTGTCGGCGGAAGGTGCGAATTCGCTGTTCGGCCAGACCTACTGGCGCACGCGCGTGCAACAGGTGAGCGCGACGCGCGGCTTGCAACGCGAACAGCGCGCGCGACTTGAACGGCTGATGAAATTGCTGACGGATGGCGGCTGCGTTCAGACCTTCGAGCGCTGAACCGCCTGCGCCAGCGCGACGAATTCCGCCACCGGCACTTCTTCGGCGCGGCGCGTGAGATCGAAGCCGAGGGCGTCGAAATCGATCGTGTCGCGATACGCGCCCAAGTTGTTTCGCAGCACCTTGCGGCGTTGCGCGAACGCGGCCTTCACGACGTCGCTCAATACGGTTTCGTCGACCTCGGGCAACTCGTGCGGTGCGAAAGGAATCATGCGCACGATCGCGGAATTCACCTTCGGCGGCGGATTGAACGATTGGGGCGGCACGTCGAGAAGCTTGTCCATCACGTAGCGGTATTGCAGCATCACCGAGAGACGCCCGTAATCCTTGCTCGCGGGCTCGGCGATCATGCGGTCCACCACTTCGTCCTGCAACATGAAGTGCTGGTCGATCACCTTGTGCGCAAACGTCGTCAGGTGAAACAGCAGCGGACTGGAAATGTTGTACGGCAGATTGCCGACGATGCGCAGCGTCGGCTTTTCGTTGTCCTCGCCTTCGAGCGCGAGCGACGCGAAATCGAAATCGAGCGCATCGGCGGAATGCACGACGAGCCTGTCGCCGAAACGCTTTTCCAGACGGCCGATCAGATCGCGATCCAGTTCGACCGCATGCAGCGGCGACTCGGGCGTGGCGAGCCGCGCGATCAGCGGCTCGGTGAGCGCCGCGAGGCCCGGCCCGATCTCCACCATGCGCTCGCCGCGTTTCGGCGCGATCACATCGACGATGGAATCGATCACGCCCTGATCGACTAGGAAGTTTTGCCCGAAGCGCTTGCGCGCGAAATGGCCTTGATGTTTGGTCGACATACTCGTTTGAAGGAAGCGGCGCGCGGCGCCGGATCACGCCGCGCGCGTGTGACGCTTGTGACGCGCCATCGTGACGGCGGCGTCGATCGCGGCGATCATGCTGCCCGGATCGGCGCGGCCGGTGCCCGCGAGATCGAGCGCGGTGCCGTGATCCACCGACGTGCGGATGATCGGCAAGCCGAGCGTCACGTTGATGCCCTCGCCGAACGTCGCGTACTTCAGCACCGGCAAGCCTTGATCGTGGAACATCGCGAGCACGCAATCGGCGTCTTGCAGATAGCGCGGCTGGAACAGCGTGTCGGCGGGATACGGTCCGGGCGCGTCGATGCCGAGCGTGCGCGCGCGTTCGAGCGCAGGCGTGATGACGTCGATTTCCTCGCGGCCCAGATAACCGTTCTCGCCCGCGTGCGGATTGAGACCGGTGACGAGAATGCGCGGCGCGGACAAACCGAAATGCGCGCGCAGATCGTGATCGATGATCGTGAGCGTCTCGACGAGGCCATCGATGGTCAGCGCCGCGGACACATCCTTCAGCGGCAAATGCGTGGTCGCGAGCGCGACGCGCAACGGACGCTCGCTCGACCCCGCCAGCATCATCACGACGCGCGGCGTGTTCGTGCGCTCGGCGAGGTATTCGGTATGGCCGGTGAAGGGAACGCCGGCATCGTTGATGGTGCTCTTTTGCAGCGGCGCGGTGACGATGGCATCGAACCGGCCGGAAACAGCGCCGTCGATGGCGGCATCGAGCAGACCCAGCACATAGCGCCCGTTCGCCGCATTCAGCTTGCCCGGTTCGGCAGGCACGGCGAGCGCGTGATGCTCGATCTCGACCTCGCCGTGCGACGCTTGCCAGCCCGCGCCGGCGCGCGCTTCGAGCAGCGCACGGTCGCCGAGCACCGTGAAGTGCGCCGACGGCCAGCGCTCGCGCGCCTGCCTGAGTGCCGCCGCCGTCAGTTCCGGGCCGACGCCCGCCGGCTCGCCAGTCGTAATGGCGATGGCGAGCGGTCGGGCGTCGGCGGTGCTCATGCTGTTACTGCTGCTGGGCAGCGATGCCCTTGTATTGCACGTACGCGGTGTCGCGCAGTTCGCGCAGCCAGTCGGAGTACGCCTGCTCGGCTTTGCGCTGGCCGATCGCCTGACGCGCGATGTCGAGCTGCTGCGACGCCGATCCTTCCGCTTCGCGGCGACCGAGCACCTGAATCAGGTGATAGCCGTACTCGCTGCGCACCGGATCGCTGACCGCGCCGTCCTGGAGATTGTTCATCGCCCGCTCGAACTCGGGCACCGTCTCGCCCGGGCTGATCCAGCCGAGATCGCCGCCTTGCGACGCCGAGCCGTCCTGCGAATACGTACGCGCGAAGTTGGCGAAATCGCCGCCCGACGCGACTTGCTGCTTGATGTCGAGCAGCTTCTGGCGCGCGGCTTGTTCGGACATGCCGTCCGACACGCGCAGCAGGATGTGGCGCACGTGCGTCTGCACGAGCTTGGGCGCATCGGCGGCGGTGCCTTGGCTCGCGCGGCGATCCACCAGCTTGATGATCTCGAAGCCGCCGTCGGTGCGCAAAAGCGTGGGGACGACCTGGCCCGGACGCAACGTCGAAACCGCGTTCACGATACCCGCCGGCAACGTGCCGGGCGTACGGAAACCGAGATCGCCGCCCTTGCTGGCGTCGGTGTCCTGCGAATTCTGCTTGGCCAGTTTGGCGAAATCCTCGCCGCCTTGCGCCTGCTTGAGCACGGCGTCGGCCTGAGCCTGGACCTTCGCGACTTCGCTGTCAGGCGCATCCGACGGCAGCTTGAACATGATGTGCTGAAGGCGCAGATCACTCGTATTGCGCGCGCCCGGACCGCGCTGACTGGCGATGTAGTTCGCCACTTCGCCGTCGGACACGGTGATTTTGCTATCGACTTCCTTCTCACGCAGCTTCGAGAGCGTCAACTCCGTGCGCGCGTCGCGCGTGAAGGTGGACCAGGGCACGCCCTGCGCTTCGATGCGCGCGCGGTACACGTCGAGCGTCATCTGATTTTGCTGCGCGAGACGCGCGAGCGTGCGGTTGACGGTGGCGTCGTCGATGACGATGCCGTCTTCCTTCGCCTTCTGGAGCTGAATGCGCTCGAGCACCATCTGATCGAGCACTTGCCGCTGCATCTGGTCCGCGGGCGGCACCGGCGCGTTCTGCTGCTGAAGACGCTTGGCGATGAGCGCCGTGCGCTCTTCCAGCTCGCGCCGGGTGATGACGCCGTCGTTCACCACCGCGACGACGGAATCGGCGACCTGCGTATTGCGATTCGACAACGCCTGCGCACCGGCCGGCGAACTCAGGATTAGCGCGCCGGTCAGCACGCCCGCTGCGATTGCCATCGATCGAAACATATTCACGTTTGCCACAGATACTCCATCAAATACGGGCTTCGCCCGTTCGTGTCCTGCCTGTACATGCTGCTCATGCTGCTCTGCCTGTCGCTGAATGCCGCGCGAACGCCCGGTCAGGCTTTACTCGTAATCGCTGTACCGGGAGAGCGGCGGCGCTGCCGGCGGCGGCGGCTGATAACCCTGGACGCTCGCGCGGAACGCGCTCACGAGGCCGTTGTCGACGTTCGACAAGCCCTTGAACGTCAATTGCGCGAGCACGCGCGTGCCCGACGAAGGCTGGCCCTGCGTGTTCACGCCGTTGGCATAGCGCTGCATGCCGAAGCCGAACGCCCAGCAGTCGGCATCGTACTGGAAGCCCAGAAGCCCGTCGACGAGACGATGGCTCGCGAGATCGTAATTTACGCGGCCGACGGCGTAGAGGCGATTCGTGAGCGGCCACTCAGCCGACAACAGGATCTGGTTGATCGGCTCGTTCACCAGCGTGGTCTGGTTGGAACGCGTGTAGCGGTAGCCGATGTTGATTACCTTGCGCTCCGCCGGACTGAACGCAAAACCGATGCTCGAGCGCACGAGCTGGTTGTTGTCCACATTATATTGGAACGCGGTTTCCGAGGCGAAACCAGCGCCCAGCTTGATGGCCGCGCCCGCGATCAGGTCCGAGTGCTTCGCCTGGTCGGGCAATTGGCCCGGCGTGATGGTGACGCGCTGGCTCTGGAAATAGTACTGTTGCGCGATGACGAAACGCGCGCGCTCGTCGCCCGTCGCCGGATTGATGAAGCGCGTCGTCAGGCCGGCCGTAATGCGGTTCGCATCCGCGATCCGGTCGTTGCCGACGAAGGTGTTCGGCGTGTAGATCTCGGCCAGGCCGAAGTCGGCTTCGGCGGTATCGAAAATCGGCGCGAAGTCCTGATTGTGATACGGCGTGTAGACGTAGTAGAGCCGCGGTTCCAGCGTCTGGATGTAATCCTGGCCGAAGAGCCGCACCGAGCGGTCGAACACGAGCCCCGTATCGAAGCTGAGGGTCGGAATCGACTCGGTGAAATTCTTGGGCTGCCCCGCCACCGGCGGCGACGAGCCCGCAACCTGGGTCGTCGCGATGTGGCTCAGATCGTACGACGCGAAGTGCCATTGCACCTTCGGCGTGACGAAATAGCCCGGCGCATTGATCCCGTAACTCAGGTACGGGTTGAAGTACAGGCGGTTGCCGTCGGTGGCGCCATCGGTCGTGATCGTGAAGCGCGTCGTGTCCAGTTCCGCGCCGTAGTCGAAGCCGCCGACGTTGTACTTGTTGTACTGAACGTTCACCTGCGGCTCGCGCGCATAGGGCGGAACCGACGGCTGCAGCGTCTGCCAGCGCTGTTCGCGCGCGAGGACGGACCACGGGCCGTTGTTATACGTGAGCCCCGCTTCCTGCTGATACAGGAGCTGCGTGCCGTTCAGGAACTGATTCGACGCGTTGCCCAGGTCTTCCGGATATTGATCGTCCGAAACCTTGTTGTAATTGACGTAGCCGCCGAAGCCGTTGCCGAAGTTCTGGCGATGCTGCCAGAAGATCGCGTAACGATTCGTGTGCGTCACCCGGTCGTTCGGCAGATAGTCGCCGGTAAACGAGCCCGAGTAGGTCGGCGACAGGTAGCGGTAGGTCGCTTCGCCCAGCACGCCGCGCTTCGTCATGATGCGCGGCGTGACAGTCAGATCGCGATTCGGCGCGATATTGAAATAGTACGGAATCGTCGCTTCGAAGCCGGTCGTCGAACTGAGCGAGAAGGTCGGCGGCAACAGGCCGCTGCGACGGTCGCCCGTGAGCGGAAACGACAGCCACGGGCTCCCGAAAACCGGCACGCCCTGAAAGAACAGCACGCCGTTGTGTGCAATGCCCTCTTCGGCGCCGGTGTCGAAATCGAACGACGTACCCTTGATGTACCAGGCCGGATCGGATTCGCACTGACAGGCGGTATAGGTGCCGTGATCGATGCGCGCGCGCTCGTCGTCGATCATGTCGACGCGCTCGGCGCTGCCCGAGCCGCCCGTCAGGTTGAAGTGATATTTCGGGTTCGTCATGAACCCTTCGTTGGCCTCGACCTTCAGATGCGCTTCCGGGCCGACGAACGACACGCCGTTGTTGATCAGCCTGACATTGCCGAAAGCATCGGCCATGTCCGTATCCTGATCGTAATGCAGCGCGTCGCCCTTGATGACCGTCACCGTGCGCCGGATCTCCGCCGAGCCCTTCGCCGCCATGTCTTCGTCGGTGGTGCCGGTCGCCTTGTCGCTCAGCAGGAACGTCGAAGGCTGCTGGCCGCTCTGCAGCGGACGCTCTTCGAGTTGCGGTGCGAGACGCAGACTGCCGGGGCCGTCGAGCGGCTGAGGATACGCGGCGTCGCCCACGAGCTGGGCATGTGCAAGAGCCGGCATCAGGCCTGGAACGGACAGAAGCGCGACGACGAGCCGCCGCCTGCGTGGCTGAGCGTCGCCTTGGATTTTCGATACGGGAAACTGTCGTGGCGGCATGTATGGGTGGCGGTTCGATCCCGTTCGCGTCCCACGCGCCCGATGCCGCCGGGCAGGCGGCCGCGCCCTTTCCGCAGTCACGAACTTGACGGTCCGTTGCAAAGCAGGGACGACACTCGATCGAACGGTGACGCTCACAGTCGTCGGGGGCCTGGCGCCAGGCGTGAAACGGATCGCTTAAAAAAGTCGTGGGGTATTATATGGCAAGATGTTTGACCCCTCGAATTTATGACGCACATTCCCTCCGACGCCCGTCTGAATCAGCTTCGCTCGTGGCTTGAAAGTTTCGCCGGACCGTACCGGCTGAACATCGCGAGTCTCGCTCCCGCCTCCGCCGACGCCAGCTTTCGCCGATATTTCCGGCTGGAGAGCGATTCGGAGCATGGCAAGACGCTCATCGCCGTCGATGCGCCGCCGCCCGAAAAATGCCGCGAGTTCGTGCAGGTCGCCGGGCTGCTCGAAGCGGCGAACGTGCATGTGCCGAAAATTCTCGAAGCCGATTTCGATGCCGGCTTCATGCTCGTGACCGATCTCGGCACGACGACTTACATTTCCGTTCTCGACGAAAAAAACGCGCGGCCGATGATGCGCGCCGCGATCGACACGGTGATTCGCTTCCAGCAGACCGCGCGCGAAGGCGTGCTGCCTTCGTTCGACGAGGCGTTCCTGCGCCGCGAGATGGAACTGATGCCTGAATGGTTCATCGGCCGACATCTAGGCCGCGAAGTCACCGCGGACGAACGCAAGACGCTCGACAATACTTTCACGCTGCTCGTGCAGAGCGCGCTCGCGCAGCCGCAGACCTTCATGCTGCGCGATTTCATGCCGCGCAATCTGATGGTGTGCGAGCCGAACCCGGGCGTGCTGGACTTTCAGGACGCAGTCTACGGGCCGATCACGTACGACATGGCGTCGTTGATGCGCGATGCGTTCATCAGCTGGGAAGAGGCGTTTCAGCTCGATTGCGTCGCCTATTACTGGGAGCGCGCGAAGAAGGCCGGACTGCCCGTCGATGCCGATTTCGGCGAGTTTTATCGCCAGCTCGAATGGATGGGCCTGCAGCGGCACATCAAGGTGCTCGGCCTGTTCGCGCGTATCCATTACCGCGACGGCAAGCCGCAATATCTCGCCGACCTGCCGCGCTTCATCGGCTACGCGCGCAAGGTCGCGGAGCGCTACGCGCCGTTGTGGCCGTTCGCGCGTCTGCTCGATTCGCTGGAAGGCCGCGCGATCGAAGTCGGTTACACCTTCTGAGCTCACGATGACGCACGCTTTGAAAACGGCGATGATCTTCGCCGCCGGCCGTGGCGAACGCATGCGCCCGCTCACCGATACGTGTCCGAAGCCCTTGCTCGAAGTCGGCGGCAAGCCGCTCATCGTGTGGCAGATCGAGCGCCTCGCGGCGGCGGGCGTCGAGGTGATCGTCATCAATCATGCATGGCTCGGCGAGCAGATCGAAGCCGCGCTCGGGTATGGCTCGCGCTGGGGCGTCGAGCTGCGGTATTCGCCCGAGACCGAGGCGCTGGAGACGGCAGGCGGCATCGCACAGGCACGGCATCTGATCGGGGACGGCGTGTTCATCGCGGTGAGCGGCGACGTGTTCTGCGACTTCGACTATGCGAGCTTGCGCGATCACGCCGAAGTGCTGAAGGCGCGCGAGGAACCCGGCATGCATCTCGTGATGGTGCGGAACCCGCCGTTTCATCCCAACGGCGATTTCGCTCTGCGCGACGGCGTGCTCGCACTCGACGGCGAGCCGCGGTACACCTTCGGCAACATCGGCCTGTATGACACGCGCATGTTCCGCGATCTCGCGCCCGGCACGCGCCGCGCGCTGACGCCGTACTACCGCGAAACGATCTCGGCCGGACGCGCGAGCGGCGAACGCTACGACGGCCGCTGGGAAAACGTCGGCACGCCCGCGCAAATTCGCGCACTCGACGACGAACTGCGGGCCCGGTGACCGGCAGGCGCGTCGGGGATTGGGACGCATCCGATGGTAAAATGCGCGGTTCTCCCGTCTTTTCCTTCCGGCCGCGCCCGCAATCATGTCCGATACCCGTCCCGATACCCTCTTCGCGCTCACCGCGCTCTCGCCGCTCGACGGCCGCTATGCCGCCAAGACAGAAGCCCTGCGCGAATGGCTCTCCGAAGCCGCGTTCATGCGGCATCGCGTGACGGTCGAGATTCACTGGCTGATCGCGCTGTCGCGCGCCGGTTTCACTGAAGTGCCGCGCTTTTCCGAGGCGTCCGAGCAATTCCTGCTCAGCCTCACTGAACGTTTCACGGCGCACGACGCAGCGCGCATCAAGGACATCGAGCGCGTCACGAATCACGACGTGAAGGCCGTCGAATATTGGCTCAAGGAGTCGGTCAAGGGTCAGCCGGAACTGGAGCGCGCGAGCGAGTTCATCCACTTCGCATGCACGTCCGAAGACATCAACAACACGTCGCACGGTCTGATGCTTGCCGGCGCACGCGAACACGTGATCCTGCCGGCACTGCGCTCGGTGTACGAACGCCTCGTGAAGCTCGCACACGCGCACGCGGAACAGCCGATGCTCTCACGCACGCACGGTCAGCCGGCCAGCCCGACCACGCTCGGCAAGGAAATCGCCAACGTTGCGGCGCGTCTTTCGCGCGCGATCCAGCGCATCGAGAAGGTCGAACTGCTCGGCAAGATGAACGGCGCGGTCGGCAATTTCAACGCGCATCTGTCGGCGTATCCGGAATTCGATTGGGAAGCGTTCTCGAAGGATGTCGTCGAAAATCGGCTGAAGCTCACGTTCAATCCGTACACGATTCAGATCGAGCCGCACGACTACATGGCCGAGTTGTTCGACGCGGTGGCACGCGCTAATACAATCCTGCTCGACCTCGATCGCGATGTGTGGGGCTACATCTCGCTCGGCTATTTCAAGCAAAAGACGAAGGCGGGCGAAATCGGTTCGTCGACGATGCCGCATAAAGTCAATCCGATCGACTTCGAGAATTCGGAAGGTAATCTTGGCCTCGCGAATGCCACGCTGCGCCATCTCGCCGACAAACTGCCGGTCTCGCGCTGGCAGCGCGACCTGACGGATTCGACCGTGCTGCGCAATATCGGCGTCGCGTTCGGCTATTCGCTGCTCGCTTACGACGCGCTGATCCGCGGCCTCGACAAGCTGGAAATCAACGCGGCGCGCCTGAACGAAGATCTCGACAACACGTGGGAAGTGCTCGCCGAGCCGGTGCAGACGGTGATGCGCCGTTACGGCATCGAAAATCCGTACGAGCAACTGAAGGAACTCACGCGCGGCAAGGGCATCACGCGCGAGGCGCTGCAGACGTTCATCGCGGGTCTGGCGATTCCCGCCGACGCGAAGAAACTGCTGCTCGAGATGACGCCGGGTTCGTACATCGGCAAGGCGGTGGAGTTGGCAAAGCGGATTGCTTGAATCCAGGCCTGGATCCAGAAGTAAAAAAGCCCCGGAAACTTTGAACTGCACCCCAAAAGTTGGACAACCGTCCAACGACTTGGGGTGTTTTTTATGAGCAAGCACAGCGCGCAATTTA
>NZ_JALQDH010000030.1:0-28622 GCF_023631365.1 Caballeronia sp. INML2
GCTGAGTCCTGTAATGTACAGAACTCAGCCCTCACGGCCTTAGCCCAAACCTGTCCAACTTTGCGGGGTCAGTTCAAAACTTCCGGGGCTTTTTTTGTCATTTACGCGTCTTCAATTTTTCAAGCACGTTATCGACGATCTGCTCGGGCGTCAGCTCGATGCTTTCCGTGATCGCCTCCTCTTCGCCCGGTTCTTCCAGCGTGTCCAGCTGGCTCTGCAACAACGACGGATCGAAGAAGTGTCCAGTGCGCGAGCCCAGACGCTCGCGAAGCACTTCCATCGTGCCGTGCAGATAGACGAAGCACACGTCGCGGTCGCCGTCGCGCAGGATGTCGCGATACGAGCGTTTCAGCGACGAGCACGTAAAGACCGCCGTCTCGCCGGCGCGCTGCTTTTCCTCGATCGCGGCACGAATGGTCTTCAGCCACGGCCAGCGGTCCTCGTCGGTCAGAGGAATGCCTTTGTGCATCTTCTCCTTGTTCGCGGCGCTGTGGAACGCGTCGCCGTCGGTGAAGGTGCAGTGCAGCCGCTCCGCCAGCATTTCGCCGATCAGTGACTTGCCGGCGCCCGACACGCCCATCGCGATCAGAATCATCGAAGTCTCCTTACACGACCGTCGCAAGCGCGAAGGTCAAACCGAGTCCCATCAAGGAAATGATGGTTTCGAGCAGCGACCAGGTCTTGAACGTTTGTCCGACCGTCATCCCGAAATACTCTTTGATCAGCCAGAAGCCGCCATCGTTCACATGCGAGAAGATCAGCGAGCCCGAGCCGGTGGCGAGCACCAGCAATTCGGGGCTCGTATGCCCACCCGCCGCGGCCGCGATCGGCGCGACGATGCCGCAGGCAGTCGTCATCGCGACCGTTGCCGAGCCTGTCGCAAGACGAATCAGCGCAGCGACGAACCAGCCGAGCAAGAGCGGCGACAGGCTCGCCTGCGATGCCGTCGCGACGATTTGCTGGGAGATGCCGCTGTCGCGCAGAACCTGGCCGAAACCGCCACCGGCGCCGACGATCAGCGTAATGCCCGCGATTGGCGCAAGACATTCGCCGCAGAACTTCTGAATCTGGTCGCGGTTGAAGCCCTGCTTGGCGCCGAAGGTCCAAAAGCTGACCAGCACGGCGATCAGAAGCGCCATATCCGACTGGCCGATAAAGCGCAGCAAATCGTTCGGCAACGTCTTCGGCGCGAAGACCAGATCTGCCCAGCTTCCGATCAGCATCAGAATGACCGGCAGCAAGATGGTGAACAGCGTGATGCCGAAGCTCGGCAGATCGCGGTTTTTCTCGGTGTCACCATGCTTTTGAGTGAACTGGTCGGCGAGCGCGTTGGCATCCGGCAGCTTGATGTACTTGTGGATCATTAGCGCGAACAACGGACCCGCGACGATCGCCGTCGGCACGCCGACGAGCAGTCCGTAAGCTATCGTCTTGCCGATATCCGCGTGATAGGCCTGCACAGCAAGCAGCGCAGCCGGGTGCGGCGGAATCAGACCGTGCACGACCGAGAGGCCCGCGACCATGGGCAGGCCGATCAGCAGCAGCGATTTGCCAGTGCGTCTCGCGACGTTGAACGCGATCGGAATCAGCAGCACGAAGCCCACTTCGAAGAACACCGGCAAGCCGACGATGATCGCAACGACCATCATCGCCCAGTGGATGTTCTTTTCGCCGAACAGATTGATCAGCGTATTGGCGATGCGCTCGGCGCCGCCCGATTCGGCCATCATCTTGCCGAGCATCGTGCCAAGACCGACGACGACGGCAATGTGGCCGAGCGTGTTGCCGTTGCCGGTTTCGAACGACTTCACGATTTTGTCCATCGGCATGCCGACCGCAAGGGCCAGCAATACCGACACGATCATGAGAACGAGGAACGGGTAAACCTTGTAGCGGGCGATCATCAGGATCAGAACCGCGATTGCGATCACCGCGTAGAGCAGCAACATGCTCCCGTGGACGGCTGGCATAACGCCTCCTTGATTTTGGTGAGGTTTGCGCTATGTATGCGTTTGCCGTCGCTGCACTGCACACAGGGGCAATGTCCGGCAAGCGCACACAGGGCGCTGGGCACCGGAATTTTACTTGTAAGCGACGCGTTTGGCCGGGGAATTGCTGTTGAGGGAAACGTGAATAAGCCGCACGTTTTGCACGCTCGAAGCGCAGGCTAATTCAAACGCAAAAAAGCGACGTTCGATTGAGCCGCCCGTCACCACGTAGGGCGACTTCACGCGCGGCGAGCGCATCAGCACCGTAACGAGATATAGACAACTCTGGAAAATGCCGTTTTCGCAGAGCGATTGCTCCCAGTGCCGGATGTGGATCCAAACGCCGACGTTGATGCGCTCCGGCATGCGGGATTTGCTTTGTTTGTTCATACGCCGACCTCGTGCTTGCTTTCCTGGCAAAGAATGATCGACCGGTTTGCGAAAGCATCCAGGTTTGCCTGATTGAACAGATTCACTGCGCCGATGACGCGCTGCGCGCGGCCGCGGTAATCGCTTCGATCCAGGCATGCGCAAGCCGCCGTACAAGCAGGGGATGTGGAGTAAGGTCGCGCACGGAACGCACAAACAAAAAAAAGCGCGCACGACCGTTCACACGGTCGCGACGTTCCCTTTGATGCAAAGCTTATTTATGCGGCGCCAGCTCGCTCGCGGCACGTGCGAGACGCGTGACTTCTTCCCAATTCTGCGCGGCAAGCGCAGCCTTCGGCGTCAGCCAGGAACCGCCAACGCACACCACATTCGGCTGCGCCAGAAAATTGGACGCCGTTTCAGCCGTGATGCCGCCCGTCGGACAGAACTTCAGATTTGGGAACGGTCCATAGAACGCCTGCAGCATTGGAATGCCGCCCGCCTGTTGCGCCGGGAAAAACTTGACGATCTCGTAGCCCAGCTCCATCGCGGCGATGATGTCGCTCGGCGTCATGACACCCGGCAGCAGCGGCAACCCTGCGTCCTGCGCGGCCTTGTGCATGTCTTTCGTGAGTCCCGGCGACACGCCGAATTGCGCGCCCGCCTTTTTCGCTTGCGCGCAATGCTCGGGCTTCGTGATGGTGCCGACCCCGACGACGATATCGTCCGCCAATTGGCTGGCGCGCTCGATCGCGCCGATGCCCGCCGCCGTACGCAACGTGATCTCGAGCACTTTCACACCGCCCGCGTGCAGCGCGCGCGACACATGTTCACCTTGTTCCACAGAATCGAACGCAAGCACCGGAATCACCGGTCCCAGACGCACGATTTCGCTCACCGTTTTCATTGATGCAACTCCTGGTTTATGTGCGGCGCCATTTTGCCGACCGCAAGTTCTCGGGAAGTTCGGGCCGTTCGCCCGTCGTTACGATGTTCAATGATGCGTCGCGTGCGCCTTGTTCAGCGCCGATGCCGCGGCGCGCGCGTTGTCGTGAAGCGCATTTCTCTCATGCGACGACACCGCGTCTTTCGCCTGCCCGTCATGCGCGGCGTCCGCGCCAATCAGCGCGCCGAACACGGATGCGCCCTCTTCCGCCGGCAACGCCGCGCTACGGAATACGCCGAACAGTTCGCGTCCGAATCCTGCTTCGTTATCCGCCTGATACAGCGGCGCCTGGACTTCCCGCGAGGCCCACTCGTTCGCGTCGATCTCGATGTCCAGCACGCCAGCAGGCGCGTCGATCACGAGCGTGTCGCCGTTGCGCACCTTGCCGAGCGGACCCTGCAGCAGCGCTTCCGGTGAGACGTGAATGACCGCCGGCACCTTGCCCGATGCGCCCGACATGCGCCCGTCCGTAACCAGCGCGACATGGAAGCCTTGATCCTGCAACACGCCGAGCAACGGCGTCAAACGATGCAACTCGGGCATGCCGTTCGCCCGCGCCCCCTGAAAGCGCACCACGGCGACGAAATCGCGCTTCAACTCGCCTTTGTCGAACGCTTCCTGCACTTCCTCTTGCGAATTGAACACGATGGCCGGCGCCTTCACGACACGATGCTCCGGCGCGACCGCCGAAATCTTGATGACGCCGCGCCCGAGCTTGCCCTGCATCAGGCGCAGACCGCCGTCCGGCTGGAACGGCTCGCCGATGCCGCGCAGCACCTTGGTGTCGTGACTTTCCTGCGCGCCGTCGACCCAATGCAGCTTGCCGTCGATGAGCTTCGGCTCCTTCGTATAGTGCGAAAGTCCCTTGCCCGCGACCGTCTGCACGTCCTCATGCAGCAGTCCGCCTTCGAGCAGATTGCGCACGAGGAACGCGACGCCGCCCGCCGCGTGGAAGTGATTCACGTCGGCCTTGCCGTTCGGATAGATCTTCGCGAGCAGCGGCACTACTTGCGACAACTCGTCGAAATCGTTCCAGTCGATCACGATGCCCGCCGCCCGCGCGATCGCCACGAGATGCAGCGTGTGATTGGTCGAGCCGCCCGTTGCCAGCAGCGCGACGATGCCGTTCACGATTGCCTTTTCGTCGACGACATGGCCGATCGGCGTGTAATTGCCCCGCTCGAGCGTGATATCGAGCACGCGACGCGCGGCTTCCGCCGTGAGCGCGTCGCGCAGAGGCGTGTGCGGATGCACGAACGCCGCGCTCGGCAGATGCAAGCCCATCACTTCCATTAGCATCTGGTTGCTGTTGGCCGTGCCGTAGAACGTGCAGGTGCCGTGGCCGTGATACGCCGCCGACTCCGCTTCCAGCAACGCGGCGCGGTCGCATTTGCCAGTGGCGAATTCCTGCCGCACCTTGGCCTTATCGTCGTTGGTGAGACCGCTCGTCATCGGGCCGGCGGGCACGAAAATGGTCGGCAAATGACCGAACTGCAAGGCGCCGATTGCAAGTCCCGGCACGATCTTGTCGCAGACGCCGAGGCACAGTGCCGCGTCGAACATGTTGTGCGTGAGCGCGACGGCCGTGCTCATCGCGATGACTTCCCGCGAAAAGAGCGACAGTTCCATGCCGGCGTTGCCTTGCGTAATGCCGTCACACATGGCGGGCACGCCGCCCGCGAATTGCGCAATGCCGCCATGCTCGCGCGCGGCCTGCTTGATGATGTCCGGGAAGCTCTTGTAGGGCGCGTGCGCGGAAAGCATCTCGTTATAAGACGAGACGATGCCGATGTTCGGCTGGCGAATCGACTTGATCGCAATCTTCTCCTCACCTTCGAGGCCGGCGAAACCGTGCGCCAGGTTCGCGCAGGACAGCGCGCCACGCGCCGGGAACAGGCCGTGTGCGGCGTCGATGCGCGCAAGGTACGCCGCGCGCGTCGGCTTGCTGCGCTCGATGATGCGATCGGTGACTTTTTTGAGTTGCGAATGCAGGGAAACCATCGAAGCTCCTTCGTCTCACTCCCGGCGCGCCCGCCGTTGAGGTTGGATTGATCATTGCGGGAGCGGCGTTTGGACTTGTCGTGTAGCCGCGTTTCGAATACTAGTAGAAAAACTACATCTAGACAATGACAAAATAGCGCAGACTTTCGTCTGCAAACGAGCCAAGCGCCTTCCCGTTCAATGCCTCAGGGATTTCCCCGGCATTCGACTCCGCATTTATGTAGTATTTGTACAAGCTCCTAATCGGCTATAGTCCCAAGCAATTTTCAGCATAGGCGAGATTTCCGATGTTGCTGTCCCAAGTCGAAGCAAAGCGCGAGCAACTGCGGCCATCCGAGCGCAAGTTGGCCGACTACGTGCTCGAAGCGCCGCGCGAGGTGCTCGATCTGTCGATGACCGACTTCGCGAAGCGCGCCGGTGTCAGCCAGCCGACCATCGCACGGTTTTGCCAGGCGCTCGGCTTTTCGGGCTTCCGGGAGTTCAAGATCCGCCTCGCACAAAGCGTAGCAGCGGACGTTCCCACGGTTTATCGCGACGTGCGCACGGACGAACCGCCCGCGGGCGTCGCCGCCAAGGTGCTCGACCGGACCATCGGCGCGCTGATCGGCGTGCGCAATACGCTGTCTTCAGACAGCGTCGCGGCGGCCATCGCGATTCTCGCCGCAGCGCGTCGTATCGAGTTCTACGGCGCGGGAGGATCGGGCATTGCCGCGCTCGATATGCAGCACAAATTTTTTCGATTAGGCGTACCGTCTGTCGCATACTCCGACCCGCATACGTACACCACTTCCGCAGCGCTGCTCGGCGCGGGCGATGTCGTCGTCGCGATTTCCAACACCGGGCGCACGAGAGACATTCTCGACGCGTGCAAATCGGCGTTAAACGGCGGCGCCAAGGTCATTGCGATCACGCATGGCCATTCGCCGCTCGCGCGCATGGCCACGGTCGGATTGTTCGCGAACGTCAACGAAGACACCGACATTTTTTCGCCAATGACATCGCGCGTGTCACATCTCGCGATCGGCGACATCCTTGCGGTCGGACTCGCGCTGGCTCGCGGGCCAGCGCTTGCGGACAAGCTTGCTCAAGCGAAGGACGTGCTCGAAGGGCGGCGGGTGGGCACGTAGGCAGCGAAGGCTGCGTCGCCCTCCAAAGAGCGGCGAACGTTCGCCTACGCTGTTTATCACTCACTCCCTCACCGGGAGCACCCATGAGCAGTTCCTTTTCCGTCGAGCATTTCGAATCCTGCGTCTACGGCGAGAAGCCGGATGAAGCCATTGCGCAGCTTCCGAACTCCACGCGTTGCTCACCGAAAGACCATTCGTCGACCTGCTGACTTTAATGGCGCCTTCGGATGCATGTCCACGTCCCGGCATAAACCGGTCGCTCGACAGTTTTGCGAGTCGCACGGCGACAGCCATCATTGCGCTCGTCGGGCACACCAGGTTCACTCTCACCGATGAGCGGTTCTCGCAACTGGCGGGCTCCCGTTCGCTAATCCAGCATTTGCTCGGCGCCGCGGTTCAGAAGAACGCCGATTATGTCGCCCGCCGGTTCCTTCCCGTCATTGCAGACGATGGAACGGTTCAATTGCCGGTTCGGATTCGACAAGACGGCTCAGGATTCCATGCAACGCGGAATCGCGCCTGCCGCTGGATTATTTTGCGTGCATTCGCGCGGATGCCGTGCCCGCGCTGAATCTTGCCATTGCGAACGCCGGTGAAATATCTTCCGGCAGTGCCGACGCGCATCGCAATCGCGAAGCGCTCCCCGACTGGCTCGACAAGGCGCTTGGCGATCAGAGCGATCTCCCCGACATCGAAACAAGTCAATTGTTCGCGTTGTACATGCATTGCACCCATGCCGAAATGGAGCATCGGCACGCGATCAAACGAAGCATCAACAAACTCGTGCGCAGGACGCTCGCGAGCACGGTAGTGACCGATCCAAACCCGGAGCTGACCGCTCAACGACGCGCTGGACGCCCACGCTCCCTCACGCTCGTCACATGCTCCTGAGCCCGTTCCCCTTCGGCAATACGAACGGTATCGTGGATGCGTTCACGGTCGGGTTGCCGGGCATCTGCAAGACCGGTCGGGAGGTGTTCGAGCGGATCGACGGCGCCATGTTCATGCGCACCTATATGCCCGGCTGGATGGTCGCGGATACGGTCGAGGAATACGTCGAAGCGGCGGTCAGGCTCGCGAACAATCACGAAGAACGAGAATCGCTGCGCAGCTACATGCTCGAAAAGAACGTGGTGCAGCGATTCTTCGAAGGGCGTCCGGAAGTCTTCGGCGAAATGGTGCTCGATCTGGTGAACAAGCAAAAAGCCGGGCACGCGTCCGTCAGAACGGCTTGATCACCACGAGCAAGGTCGCGCCGAGCAGCCCAAGCACCGGCAGTTCGTTGAACATTCGATACCACTTGTCCGAGCGCCTGTTTTCGCCGCGTTGAAACGTGTGCAGCAGGCGCCCGCAATACGCGTGATAGGCGATGAGCAGAACGACGATCGTCAGCTTCGCGTGCAGCCAGCCCTGTCCCGCGCCGATCCCGACGACGAGCCACAGCCACAGCCCGCACGCGAGCGCCGGCACCGCGATGAACGTCATGAACCGAAACAGCTTGCGCGCCATCAGCAACAGACGCGCGCTCGCGGCAGGATCCGTTTCCATCGCGAGGTTCACGAAAATGCGCGGCAGATAGAAAAGCCCCGCGAACCACGAAGCGACCAGCACGATATGCAGCGATTTGATCCAGAGCATCGTTCTTCTTGTTCGAGCCTGCTTATTGACGGACTTCGCCGCGGCCGAGCACCACGTACTTGAGCGATGTCAGCCCTTCGAGCCCGACAGGACCGCGCGCATGCAGCTTGTCGTTCGAAATGCCGATTTCCGCGCCGAGGCCGAATTCGAAGCCATCGGCGAAGCGTGTGGACGCGTTCACCATCACGCTCGCCGAATCCACTTCGCGCAGGAAACGCATCGCGCGGTCGTGATCTTCGGTGACGATCGCGTCGGTGTGATGCGAGCCGTAGGTGTTGATGTGGTCGATGGCTTCATCGAGCCCGTCGACGATCTTGATCGCCAGCACCGGCGCGAGATATTCCGTGCTCCAGTCTTCGTCGGTCGCATCGACGAGGCCGCCGATCTTCGCCGCTTCGAGCACGGCGCGCGCTTGCCCGTCCACGCGCAGTTCGACTTCTTTCGCCTGATACGCGCGCGCGAGTTGCGGCAAGGCCTGCTGAGCGATGCCGCGCGCGACGAGCAGCGTTTCCATCGTGTTGCAGGTGCCGTAACGATGTGTCTTCGCGTTGTCGCAAATGACTGCCGCCTTGTCGAGATCCGCGCGATCGTCCACATACACATGGCAGATGCCGTCGAGGTGCTTGATCATCGGCACGCGCGATTCTTCCATCAACCGCGCAATCAGGCTCTTGCCGCCGCGCGGCACGATCACGTCGACGAATTCGGTCATCGTGATGAGCTTGCCGACCGCCGCGCGATCCGCCGTTTCGACGACCTGCACCGCGTCCTGCGGCAAGCCCGCTGCTTCCAGCCCGACGCCAATCAGCTTCGCGAGCGCCGTGTTGCATTCGAGCGCCTCGGAGCCGCCGCGCAAAATGGTGGCGTTGCCGGACTTGAGGCACAGCGCGGCGGCGTCGATCGTGACGTTCGGCCGCGACTCGTAGATGATGCCGATCACGCCGAGCGGCACGCGCATCTGGCCGACCTGGATGCCGCTCGGACGAAACTTCAGCCCGCTGATTTCGCCGATCGGATCGGCCAGCGCGGCGACCTGGCGCAAGCCTTCGACCATCGTGTTGATCGCCTTGTCGGAAAGCGTCAGGCGGTCGATGAACGCCGCATCGTAGCCCTTCTCCCGCGCCCGCACGAGGTCGCGCGCGTTCGCTTCCTTGAGCGCATCGCGCTCGCGTTCGATGGCGTCCGCCACGGCGTTGAGCGCCGCATTTTTCGCCGCCGTCGACGCCCGCGCCATTGCGCGCGACGCCGTGCGGGCGCGGCGGCCGAGGTCGGTCATGTATTGATCGATGTTCATCGTGGGTCTCTTCCGTGATCCGCTTTCTCGAGCGCTTCCAAGGCCGAAGCGTCAGTGCCTTCATTCTAAGCCGTTGCACAAATTGCAACAGCGTGTGACCGATGCGTCCTAGCGGCGCGGTCGTGGGGCTGGCGTAGCCTGCGCCGGCGTGCCGCCGTGCGCGACCGCCATCGCGAGTTCGAACATGCCGGCCCACGGATCTGGCGGTGGCTCGCTGCCGCGCGCTCCCGTGCCTCCGGAAAGCCCTTTCACCTGCCGATCCAGCCGCGCCGCGAGCGACAGCGCCTTTTCCAGCGCGTCGTCCGTCACGCGCGAGAGCGCCGGGCCGATGAGCCTTTCGCGCGGCCCCCAGACGCGGTTCTCGCGCATGAGCGTGGCGAGCGGCTTGCCCGCCGCGACGCCGCGCTTGATGCGCAACAGCGTGCGCACTTCCTCGACGAGCGCCCAGAGCACGAGCACGGCGGCTTCGCCTTCGCCCTTCAGTCCGTCGAGCATGCGCGCGAGACGGCCGACATCGCCCGTCAGCATCGCTTCGTTGAGCTTGAACACGTCGTAGCGCGCGACGTTCAGCACAGCGTCGTGGATCTGCTCGAACGTGAGCACGCCCTCGGGATAGAGCAGCCCGAGCTTCTGGATTTCCTGATGCGCGGCGAGCAGATTGCCTTCCACCCGTTCCGCGATGAACGACAGCGCGCGCCGCCCTTCCTCGCCCGGTGCGACGCGCTGCCCTTGCTGCGCGAGCCGCTGGCCGACCCACATCGGCAATTGCGCGCGTTCGACCGGATCGATCTTCAGCGCGACGCCCGCGCCGAGCAACGCTGTGAACCAGCCCGACTTCTGCGTCGCGCTGTCGAGGCGCGGCAGCGTAACGAGCGTCACGACGTCGGGATTATCGGCGCCGGCGATCGCCTTCAGCGCTTCCGCGCCTTCCTTGCCGGGCTTGCCGGTCGGAATGCGCAGTTCGATCAGTTGACGGTCGCCGAAGAGCGACATCGACTGGGTTGCGCCGATGAGCGCGCTCCAGTCGAAACCGCGCTCGACAGTGAATACCGTGCGGTCGGTGAAGCCGCCCGCGCGCGCGGTGGCCCGGATGCGGTCGCACGCTTCCTGGGCGAGCAGATGCTCGTCGCCGTACACGACGTACAGCCCCTTCAGGCCTTTCGCGAGGTGCGCTTCGAGCGCGTCGAGCTTCAGTTGCATGATGCTGGCGAGCGTCCGCGTTTCAGAGCGGCGGCACCGGCAGCGGCGCGCGCGGCGCGACGCCCGGTGTCTGCTCGCCCGGCGCCGGATGCAGCGAACGCACTGTCGCGAGACGACGGGTCAACTGGTCCACGGCGTCGTTGCGCATGTCGTTGTAAAGCAGCGTGGATTCCTGGCTTTTCGCAAGCGTGTATTGATCGCTATAGGTCATCGAACGATTCAATATGATTGCGCTCGGCGGAATCAGCAGCGTGCCATCCGCGCCCATCAGCGAATAGTTCACGTTGTAGACAAGCTCGTATTCCTGCACAACACCCTGCGCATTCAAGCTCAGCGTGCGCAACCCCTGACCCTCGGACAAATTGAGCGTCGCGTCGGGCTTCTCGTAAGGCTTGACGATCACCGTGTCGCTGCCACCCTGAACCATGCGCTCGAGGCGCGCGACCATCTGCGGCGTGCCGCCTGTGATCGCGAGCCGCTTGAACGCATAGTCCTGCTGGCCGCGCAGTTGGAAGCCGCATGCGGTCAGCGCGGCCGCGCCGCCCACGAGCGCGAGGAACGAACGCCTGCTTACGCCTTTCTCGACGGCTTTCCGGGTCACATCGACTCCCTTGGTTTTGCGCATCAGACGACCACGTTGACGAGACGCCCCGGCACCACGATCACCTTCTTCGGCGCGCGGCCTTCCGAGAACTTCGCGAACATTTCGTGCGCGATCGCGGCCTTTTCGATGGCTTCACGCGATGCATCCTTCGCGACCGTCAACGCGCCGCGCACCTTGCCGTTCACTTGCAGCACGAGCTCGATTTCGGATTGCTCGAGCGCGGCTTCGTCGACCTTCGGCCAGGGCGCATCGAGCAGCGGGCCGAATTCCTTCTCGTAGCCGAGCTCCGACCACAACTGGAACGTGACGTGCGGCACGACCGGATACAGCACGCGCAAGAGCACGCCGAAGGTTTCGTTCAGCACGCCGACGCCCGCGTTCTTCGCGCCTTCGACCGCGTTGAGCATTTTCATCGCCGCGGAAACCACCGTGTTGTACTGCAGGCGGCCGTAGTCGAAATCGGCCTGCTTGAGCACGGTGTAGATTTCACGGCGCAGCGTTTTGTCCGCGTCGCGGAGCGTCGATGCGTCGAGCTTCGCGTGCTGGCGCAGCGCCTCGGCGTTGTCGTGAGCGAAATGCCACACGCGGCGCAGGAAGCGGCTCGCGCCTTCCACGCCCGCGCCCGACCATTCGAGCGACTGCTCCGGCGGCGCCGCGAACATCACGAAGAGGCGCGCGGTGTCCGCGCCGTACTGATCGATCAGCGTCTGCGGATCGACGCCGTTGTTCTTCGACTTCGACATCTTCTCGACGCCGCCGAGCACGACCGGCTGACCGTCAGCGTTCAGCGTCGCGCCGGTCGGACGGCCCTTGTCATCGTGTTCGACGGTGACTTCGAGCGGGTTGTACCAGGTCTTCTTGCCGGCCGCGTCTTCGCGATAGAACGTCTCGTTCAGCACCATGCCCTGCGTGAGCAGGTTCTTCGCGGGCTCGCCGAACTTGATGAGGCCCATGTCGCGCATGACCTTCGTCCAGAAACGCGAATACAGCAGGTGAAGAATCGCGTGCTCGATGCCGCCGATGTACTGGTCCATCGGCATCCAGTAGTCGGTGCGCTCGTCGACCATCGTCTGAGCGTCCGGCGCGCTGTAGCGCGAGAAGTACCAGGACGAATCGACGAAGGTGTCCATCGTGTCGGTTTCACGCTTCGCCGCCGCGCCGCACTTCGGGCACGTGCAGTTCAGGAAGGCTTCCGACTTCGCGAGCGGATTGCCCGAGCCGTCCGGCACGAGGTCTTCCGGCAGCACGACGGGCAGATCTTTTTCCGGCACCGGCACGTCGCCGCAGCTCGGACAGTGGATGATCGGAATCGGCGTGCCCCAGTAGCGCTGGCGCGAGATGCCCCAGTCGCGCAGACGCCAGGTGATCTGCTTGTCGCCGAGGTCCTTCGCCTTGAGGTCGGCGGCGATCGCGTCGATCGCTTCCTCGGTCGTCATGCCGTCGTACTTGCCGCTGTTGATGAGACGGCCCGCGGTCTTGTCGCCGTACCACTCTTGCCATGCGTCGGTCGAATAGGTCTTGCCAGCGACTTCGATCACCTGATTGATGGGCAGGCCGTACTTCTTCGCAAACGCGAAATCGCGTTCATCATGCGCGGGCACACCCATCACCGCGCCTTCGCCGTAGGACATCAGCACGTAATTGCCGATCCACACTTCGACCTGCGCGCCCGTCAACGGATGCGTGACGAAGAAGCCAGTGGGCACGCCCTTCTTTTCCATCGTGGCGACATCGGCTTCCGCGACGCCGCCGCGCTTGCATTCGTCGATGAACGCCTGCAAGTCCGCATTGTCGCGCGCGAGGCGCGTGGCGAGCGGGTGCTCCGCCGCGACCGCCGCGAAGGTGACGCCCATGATGGTGTCGGCGCGCGTGGTGAAGACGCGCAGCAGCTTCGCTTCGCCGTCGATTTCATACGGGAAGCCGAAATTCACGCCGAAGCTCTTGCCGATCCAGTTCTGCTGCATGATCTTGACGCGCTCGGGCCAGCCGAGGCCGTCGAGATCGTCGAGCAGTTGATCCGCGTAATCGGTGATGCGCAGGTAGTACATCGGGATTTCGCGCTTTTCGACGAGCGCGCCCGAGCGCCAGCCGCGCCCGTCGATGACCTGCTCGTTCGCGAGCACGGTCTGATCGACCGGATCCCAGTTCACCGTGCCGGTCTTCTTGTACGCGATGCCCTTTTCCAGCATCTTCAGGAACAGCCACTGATTCCACTTGTAGTAATCCGGCGAGCACGTGGCGACTTCGCGCGACCAGTCGATGGCGAGGCCCATCGACTGCATTTGCTTCTTCATGTACGCGATGTTCTCGTACGTCCACTTCGCCGGCGGCACGTTGTTCGCCATCGCCGCGTTCTCGGCGGGCATGCCGAACGCGTCCCAGCCCATCGGCATTAATGTGTTGTGACCGTTCATGCGCAGATAACGGTACATCACGTCGTTGATGGTGTAGTTGCGCACGTGCCCCATGTGCAGCTTGCCCGACGGATACGGCAGCATCGAGACGCAATAGAACTTGGGCTTGGCCGACGTCTCGGTCGTCCGGTAGACGTCGTTCGCGCGCCAGTTGCTCTGCGCGGCGGATTCGACGTCGGCGGGTACGTATTTATCGTGCATGGTGTGGTTGGCTTTCGGCAAATGCTGGGAACGGACTTTGAACCAGCCGCTACCGATATGAGCGACGAGTCCAGGCGCTGCGGCATCGCTGACACGGCGCGGCGTCGGAATTCGGGCCTGCTGGCTTCTGCAAGGCCCGCCGAACGGGGAAATGGCGATTATACCGTTCGATGCGCGGCAACTCGCGCGCTTATCTCGCGGGCGCCGGTGCCTGCGGCCGCCCCGGCTGCGTGACGAAGCCGATGCGTTCCAGCCCCGCCTGCTGCGCCGCGCCCATCACCTGCGCGATGACGTCGTAGCGCGTCGCACTCGAGGCCCGCAAATGCAGTTCGGGTTTCTGCGCCGCCTTGCCTGCATCGGCGAAGCGCGCGCGCATCTGCTCGAAACTGACCGGCGTGTCGTTCCAGAAGAGCTTGCCGGCGTCGTCGATGGAAAGCGTGTTGGTTTGCGGCGTCTCGCGCGCGGGCTGCGACGCGACTTTCGGCAGATCCAGCCGGATCGCGTGCGTGAAAAGCGGCGCCGTGATGATGAAGATGACCAGCAAGACGAGCATGACGTCGATGAGCGGCGTCATGTTGATGTCCGACATGGGCGCGCCGTTGGATTTCTTGTCGAGTCCGCCGAAGGCCATCGCCGCGCGCTCCTATTCGGTCGGACCGCAGACGAAGGCGTGCAGATCGTGCGCGAAGCCGTCGAGCTCCTCGGAA
This sequence comes from Caballeronia sp. INML2, assembly GCF_023631365.1. Lineage (NCBI taxonomy): Bacteria > Pseudomonadati > Pseudomonadota > Betaproteobacteria > Burkholderiales > Burkholderiaceae > Caballeronia > Caballeronia sp. INML2. Next base: position 14,490 of record NZ_JALQDH010000030.1, read on the forward strand.
ATCTGCCGCACGTAGCGGCCGAGCACGTTGTACGCGAGCACGGCGGGAATCGCGACGACCAGCCCGAACGCCGTCATGATGAGCGCTTCGCCGACCGGCCCGGCGACGTTTTCGATCATCGCCTGCCCGCTCGACGCGATGCTGACCAGCGCGTGATAAATGCCCCACACGGTGCCGAGCAGGCCGACGAACGGTGCCGTGCTGCCCACCGATGCGAGCAGAACCTGGCCGAATTCGAGTCGGCGTTGGGAGCGGAGCAACGCATGACGCAGCGCGCGCAGGACGCGTTCACTGCGCTCCACGCGGGCGAGCAGCGCGCCCGGCATTTCAGCTTCAGATGCACGCCACGCTGCTTCGGCGAGCGGCAGAAACACGCGCTCGCGATCGACGCGCTGCAATGCGCCGATCCCGTCTTTCAGACTCGGTGCCTGCCAGAAGTGTTGCAGCGCACGCGGCCCCTGCCATTTGGCACGCGCGAGAATCCACGCCTTCACGAGCAGGAAGCACCAGCTCGCGAGCGACATCGCGAGCAGCAAGCCCGCGACCGCGTGCGTCACGGCATCGCCGGATTGCAGATAGTGGATAACGCCCGTTGCCGCCATTGTCACGAAGATGAATCAGCGCAGGCCGAGAACGTCCTGCATGTCGAAGAAGCCCTTTTCGTGCCCTTGCAGAAAGTGCGCGGCGCGCAGCGCGCCTTGCGCATAGGACAGACGGCTCGCCGACTTGTGGGTGATCTCGACGCGCTCGCCGATGCCCGCGAAGAGCACCGTGTGATCGCCGACGATATCGCCGCCGCGAATCGCGGAAAAGCCGATGGTAGACGGATCGCGCTCGCCCGTCACGCCTTCGCGCGCGTACACGGCACAGTCCTTCAGATCGCGGCCGAGCGCGTGGGCGATCACCTCGCCCATGGCGAGCGCGGTGCCCGACGGCGCGTCGACCTTGTGCCGGTGATGCGCCTCGATGACTTCGATGTCGTAACCCTGGGCGAAATGCTTCGCGGCGAAATCGAGCAGCTTCAGCGTGACGTTCACGCCCACACTCATGTTCGGCGCGAACACGACGGCGATCTTCTCGCCCGCCTGCTTGAGCTGCGCCTTCTGCTCGTCCGAGAAACCCGTCGTGCCGATGATCATCTTCACGTTGTGGCGCAGCGCGGCTTCGAGGTGCGCCATCGTGCCTTCGGGGCGCGTGAAGTCGATCAGGTAGTCAGCGTCGGCGAACACGCGCTCGATGTCATCGGTCAGTAGAACGCCGGTGGTTTTGCCGAGGAATGCGCCCGCGTCCTGCCCGAGCTGCGGCACGCCGGGCCGGTCGAGCGCGCCGACGAGTTGCGCGTCCGAATCGTTGAGAACGGTTTCGATCAGCATCCGGCCCATGCGGCCCGATGCGCCGGCGATGGCGATCTTCATGGCAGTCTCGTGTTGAACCGCGCGCAAGACGCGCGATGGATGATGCGGATTGGCGATGCGGCTGAAGCGGCGCCGCGTCGAAACGCGTGGGGCGGCTTCGGCTCCGAATGGCTGAACTGCTTACTGGCTTTGCTGCGGCAGATAGAACTGCGCCTGGCTGCCCGCGTTGGCCGGCGTCGGCGACGAGCCCGCCGGGCCTACCGCGCTGCTGTCCGGAATGTTGATCGTCTGCGGCCGGCGTTGCAATTGAATCTGCGAGTTGCTGCCGCTCTGGCCGCTCGAACCGGGCGCGCCGCCTGCCGTCTGCGGCACGTTCACGCGCACCGACGACTGCGTGCGGCCCGTCGGCGTGTCGACCTGCGCCGTGGCGCGGTTGGCGGCCTGTGCGGCCTGCTGATTGGCGTCGCCCGCGAATGCGGCTGCGGTATTCGGCTGCGTGGACGGCTCGCCGGACGGCGCGGTCACGGCTGCCGTCGACGCCACCGGCGCCGAGGCCGCTGCCGTCGCGACCGGCTTCGCGACCTTGACGCCCTTGTCGCCGTCGATTTCCGCGAGCAGTTCGAGGTTGGAAGGCAGGTTCTCGCCGCCCGACCAGCTCACGACGCGATCGCTCGCGAAGTTCACGACGAAGTCCCGCTGCTGCACGATGGACGCGGACCCGCGTTTGAAATAGAACACATAGTCCCAGCGATCGGCGTGGAACATGTCGGTCAGAAGCGGCGTGCCCAGGAGCTGCTTCACCTGATCACGCGACATGCCGACCTGCATCTGATTCGCTGCTTCCTGCGAAACGAAATTGCCTTGCACAACCGTGATCCGATACGGTGTGATGCTTTGCGCGATCTTCTGCGTGACGCTGTCGTACGCCGAGCAGCCGGCGAGCAATGCGGCCAAGGTTGCTGCGATCACGGTTCCCCGCATGCGACGGCTCTCCCTGCAAGTCGATAAAAATTTGGTAAACATTTCACCTTTCACGCGAGGCGCTCTGAGGTCGCGCTCTTTTCGTCCAATTCGCCTTGCGTCCGCTCGGGATGTCGGGAATCGGAAAAACGCATTACTATGAGAACCTTGAATTGTACTCTAGGGATGCCTAGCCATGACCAATCCCGCCGATCTCAAAAATATCGGGCTCAAGGCGACCCTGCCCCGCCTCAAGATTCTCGAAATTTTTCAGCATAGTCCGGTGCGCCATCTGACCGCCGAAGACGTGTATCGAAGCCTGCTCAACGAAGAGCTCGATATCGGTCTCGCAACGGTTTATCGCGTGCTCACGCAGTTCGAGCAAGCCGGCCTGTTGTCGCGGAGCAATTTCGAATCGGGCAAGGCCGTCTTCGAGCTGAACGAGGGATCGCACCACGATCACCTCGTGTGCATCGACTGCGGTCGCGTGGAAGAGTTCTTCGATGCGGAGATCGAACGCCGTCAGCAATCGATCGCGAAGGATCGCGGCTTCAAACTCCACGAGCATGCGCTCGCGCTGTACGGCGCATGCACGAAGGAAAACTGCCCCCACCGCAAGCATTGAGGTGACGCGCCGGCCAGCGGCGCGTAGATGAAAAAACCGCCGCCCATCGGCTCGATGGGCGGCGGTTTCGTTTCGCCTGTACGTTTCGTGGTTTTGCGTCTGATCGATTCGCATTTGCGTTTGCGTTTGCGTTCGAAACGACCGCCTCAAGCCGCGCGCGCTTCGCGTTCGATCAGCGTGTATCGCTCCGGCAATTCGATCTCGTCGCAATTCGGAAGATCGCCGCCCCGATCCACGACGATGAAATCCGCCACCTTGTCGAGCACGATCAGCGGGTGATGCCAGACGCCGCGCGCGTAGTTCACGCCTTGCGAGCCGCGCACATGGAACGCGCGCATCCGGTCGGGATCGAACTCGCCGGCGGGCGCGACGACCACGAGATAGCGCACGTCCGCGAGCGGCACGAACGCCTGGCTGCCGAGCGGATGCCGCTCCATCATCGAGATCACGACCGGCTGCGCGCGCGGCTGGCCGCGAAACACGTTGATGAGCGGCCGTCCGCCGCTCTCGAAGCCGACCTCCACGTTCGCGAGGTCGTGAAAGCGCTCGGTCGTGCCCGCGTTGATCGGAAAATGGCGCGCGCCTTCGAGTTCGATAACATCGCCGAACGGGGCGAAGGCCTCGCGCGTGAGAGGCTCAAGGGTCAGCGTCTTCATTCGATTTCACCGAAGATTCGCAGACGCGACACGCCGCCGTCCGGATAGATGTTGAAGCGCACGTGCGTCACGGGACCGAGCGCGGCGATCTCTTTTTCGAAGCGATGCACGCTGTCCATCGACAGCTTTTGTTCGTCGAGCAGCACGGGCCAGAACATCGCCTGCGTGACGAGCGATTCGTCCGTGCCGCCTTCCACGCGCGCCGCCTGCAGCGAACAGCGGTCCGGATAGTTGCCCTTGAAGTGCGCGGTATCGACTTCGATCGCGCGAATCACGCCGGGATTCGCCAACGCGACGATCGCCCAGTCGTTGCCCGGCTCACGGCGCCGGCGCGTTTCCCAGCCATCACCCATGTTCGCGCCGCGTCCCGGCATCAGCATTTGCGACGCGGGACCGAAGTGCTGATTGTTCGCCGCGACGAGATACGCGCCGTTCTCGATCGCCGCGAGATCGAGCAGCGTGCCGCGTTCGACGCGCGAGAAATCCGCCTTCGGCTGCCCGTACACGCGCAACCGCGCGATGCCGCCATCGGGATAGATGTTCACGCGCAGATGCGTGTAGGCGCGCGTGTCGCCGATCTCCAGATAGTGATGACGATTACCCTGCAGCGTCGTCGACGGAACGATCTCGCGCCAGTCGCCGTTTTCCTGCGGATTTCCGTTTTCGCCGTAGCACGCTTCGATCGACGCCGCAGGCGGGAAATTGCCGGTGAAGTGGCTCGTGTCGATATCGATGCCGTGAATCACGCCCGCGCGCGCGAGCTTGACGATGCAGTAGTCGTGGCCCGTCGTGCGCTTGCGGCGGGTCTCCCAGCCGTCCATCCACTTGCCGTGCTCGTCGTACTTGCCGGGGATGAACACCGCCGGCTGCGGCTCCAGCATGCGCTCCTTCGGCGCGAAGAATTCGTCGGTGGCGAAGAGCGCCTGCGCACCGAGCCGCGGGTCCGCGAGATTCATGTAGCGGCGGGCGAAAGGGGGAGCGTCTGCGTCGAGAATCGGGTTGGCCATTTCAGTTTCCTTCAGTTGCGGTGAGTCACAATGCGTGTGCGTTTTCATGTCCGTGACCGTGCGCAGGTTCCGGCGCGGCGGGCACGAAGCGGTATTCGGCATCCTGGTCGAGCACGCGTTTCGCGCGCGCCCGGTCGATGTCCTTCTCCCACACGGCGACGACCACCGTCGCCACGCAATTGCCGATCAGGTTCGTCAACGCCCGTGCTATGCCGACGAACCAGTCGACCGGCAGAATCAGCACGAGGCCGAGCACGGGAATCGCGGGAATGGCGGAGAGCGTCGCGGCGAGGATCACGATGGCCGAGCCGGGAATGCCGTGCGCGCCCTTCGACGTCACGAGCGACACGAGCACGACGACGATCAGGTCATGCACCGACAACGGCGTGTTGGTCGCCTGGGCGATGAAGATCACCGCGAGCGTGAGATAGATCGAGAAGCCATCGAGGTTGAACGAGTAGCCGGTCGGGATCACGAGACCGACGGTCGAATCCTTCACGCCCATCCATTCGAGCTTGCGCATGATCTGCGGCAGCACGGCATCGGAGGAAGCAGTGCCGAGCACGATCGACAGTTCTTCACGCAGATAGCGCACGAGCTTGAAGATCGAGAAACCCGCGAGACGCATCACCACCCCCAGCACGACGAACACGAACAGGAAGCAGCTCGCGTAAAACACGATCACGAGCAGACCCAGTTGCTTGAGCGAGGCGACGCCGTACTGACCGGTCGTGAACGCGATCGCGCCGAGCACGCCGAGCGGCGCGAGCTTGATGATGAACGCCATGATGCGGAAGAACACGTTCGACAACTCGTCGATGAACACCGTCACGCGCTGCGCCTTCTCGCCGAGCATCGAGAGCGCCGCGCCGAACAGGATCGCGAACACGAGCACTTGCAGGATGTCGCCTTTGGCGAAGGCATCGACCGCGGTGTCGGGAATGATCTTGAGCAGGAAGCCCGCGGTGTCCTTCAGGCTCTTCGCGTGCTCCGTGTAGGTGGAGAGCGACGCGGCGTTGAGCGTGTGAAGGTCGATATTCATGCCGACGCCCGGGCGCGTCACCCACGCGAGGATCGCACCGATCACGAGCGCGAGCGTCGTCATGATCTCGAAGTAGATGACCGCCTTCAGCCCGACGCGCCCGACCTTCTTCAGATCACCCGCGCTCGCCATGCCGCTCACGACGACGCAAAACACGATCGGCCCGATCACCATCTTGATGAGCTTGAGAAAGCCGTCGCCCAACGGACGCAACGACTGGCCGAACTGCGGAAACAACGCGCCCACCACGATGCCGATGACCAGCGCGATCATCACCCTGCCGAACAGCGAATTCAAAAATCTCGACACGACCGTCTCCTCGTGTAATGTCTCGGGATCAGAGCAACTGTTCCGACTGGTCGGACCAGTGCCGTGATGGGGAATATTAGAAAGCCGATATAGCCCCGTCAAGGAAGCATTGATAGCGGTTTACCCTTTCCTGGCCAGGCACGAAAACGCGAGCGGAACAACCGTTCACACGCCCGCACCGCACGCGCATACAATGGCGGTCAGACCGGCCAATACTGTTTTCTTCCTATGAAAAACGTCCCGCATACCGTGACCGACGCCGCAATCGCGACCATCCGTGAGCGCATCGAATCCAGCGTGTACCCGGTCGGGAGTCTGTTGCCGGCGCAACGGCAACTGTCGGAGGAACTGTCGATCAGCCGGGCGTCGCTGCGCGAGGCGCTCTCGACGCTCGAAGCACTCGGCATGCTGCACATCCGCCCGGGCAAGGGTGTGTATGTCAGCAGCGCGCAGGCGAGCACCGCGCATCCGTGGCGCTTCGCGGATCAGGCATCGCTGCCTGACACGTATCAGATGCGCTTCGCGCTGGAGGGATTCGTCGCGCGGCTCGCGGCGCATTCGATCGGCGATTCCGACATCGACTGGCTCGACGACAATCTCGATTCACTGCACGCCGCGTTGACGGAGTCGGCGCTCGAGGAAGCCGCGCAACTTGATTTCGCGTTCCACATGCGCATCGTGAGTCTCGCGGGGAACGCTGCGATCGAATCGATCCTGCGCGGCAGCGCCGACATCATGAAGGAGAGCCAGCGCCTGCCGTTTTATCGGCGTGAACTGGTACTGTCGACGTATCACGAGCATGCGGTAATCATCGAAGCGTTGAAGGCACGCGACGGAGAGAAGGCCGGCCGCGCGATCGAAGGACACATCGTCAATGCGGCGCAGCGCGCGGGCGTGCATTTTCCGGTGCCGAACAGATAAAGCACAGCACTTCTCGACGTGTTCGCAGTCTCAGCAAGGGCCGTGCGTGATGGAGGTTTCTATCCGCTTGCGCCGCCCTGCAATTAGCGAACATCAAGAGGAGCAGCATCGATGGACATGCAACAACTCGTTTCAGAATTTCTGTCTTCGGAGCACGGCGCGCAAGCCACGCAAGCGCTGACCGATCAAGGCTTCAGTCCCGAAGATAGCCAGCAAATGCTCAGCACCGCTGCGGAAACCGCGCACGCACACGCCGAAGAACAGAATCAGGGCTTGCTGGGTGATCATCCTGGCAAGAGCTTTTTCGCCGCGTTCGCGGCAGGGCTCGTGCGGGGCGACGGCTTTCTGAAATCGATGGAAGAAGGTGGCGAAGGCATCCTGACGGGGCGCGTCGCCGAATCGATCGCGGCGCGCATGGGAATCGATCCCGCCACGGCATCGACAGTTGCCGCTGCGGCGACGCCTTACGTCGTCTCGTTCCTGCGAGAAAAGCTCGCGTAACCGAGATAGGCCGAAGCACCAAAAACAAAGCCGCTCCTAAGAGCGGCTTTGTCGTTTCAGCAAGCCGCAACTTACTTGGCGTTCGCGAGCGCCACAGCCGTATCCAGCATGCGGTTCGAGAAACCCCACTCGTTGTCGTACCAGCTCGACACCTTCACGAGACGGCCGGAGACCTTCGTGAGCGTAGCATCGAACGTCGACGAGGCCGGGTTGTGGTTGAAGTCGATCGAGACCAGCGGCGCGTCGTTGTAGCCGAGGATGCCCTTCAGCTCGCCTTGCGACGCTTCCTTCATGATCTTGTTGACTTCCTCGACCGTCGTGTCGCGTGCGGCGATGAACGACAGATCGACCACCGACACGTTGATCGTCGGGACGCGGATCGCGTAGCCGTCCAGCTTGCCGTTCAGTTCCGGCAGAACGAGGCCGACAGCCGAAGCAGCGCCCGTCTTCGTCGGGATCTGGCTGTGCGTCGCCGAGCGCGCGCGGCGCAGGTCTTCGTGATACACGTCCGTCAGAACCTGATCGTTCGTGTAGGCGTGGATCGTGGTCATCAGACCGTTCACCAGACCGATCTTGTCGTTCAGCGGCTTGACGAGCGGTGCCAGGCAGTTCGTCGTGCACGATGCGTTCGAGATGACCGTGTCGGAAGCCTTCAGCACGTTGTGGTTCACGCCGTACACGACGGTCGCGTCCACGTCTTTGCCGCCCGGCGCCGAGATGATGACCTTCTTCGCGCCGCCCTTGATGTGCGCGCTCGCCTTTTCCTTCGTCGTGAAGAAGCCCGTGCACTCCATCACCACGTCGACCTTCAGCTCGCCCCACGGCAGTTCGGCCGGGTTGCGGTTCGCCAGCACGCGGATCTTGTCGCCGTTGACGACGAGGTAGTCGCCGTCCACCGACACTTCGCCCGGGAACTTGCCGTGCGCGGTGTCGTATTGCGTCAGGTGCGCATTGGTCTTGGCATCGCCGAGGTCGTTAATGGCGACGATCTCGATGTCATGCTTCTTGCCGTTCTCATAGAGGGCGCGCAGCGTGTTGCGGCCGATCCGGCCGTAGCCGTTGATTGCAACGCGAATCGTCATGGTCTATCTCCTTGGCTTAAAAAAACCTTGCTTCGCTGACGTCAGTGCTTACGCGGCGAGAACGGCCTTCGCCGTCTTGACCACGTTCTCCACCGTGAAGCCGAAATGCTTGAACAGCGCGCCCGCCGGGGCCGACTCGCCGAACGTGTCGATGCCGACCACGCCGCCTTCGAGGCCCACGTATTTGCGCCAGAAATCCGTCACGCCCGCCTCGATCGCCACGCGCGCCACGCCCTTCGGCAGCACGCGCTCGCGGTACTCGGCGTCCTGCTTGTCGAAGACGTTCGTGCAGGGCATCGACACGACACGCGCGCCGATGCCGTCCTTCGCCAGCGCCTCGACCGCTTCCATCGCGAGCTGCACTTCCGAGCCGGTCGCGATGAGGATGATCTTGCGCGCGGGGATATCGTCGTTCCAGTCGCGCAGCACGTAGCCGCCCTTCGCGATGTTGGCGATCTGAATGTCGTTGCGCGTCGAGAATTGCAGGTTCTGGCGGCTGAAGATCAGCGTCGACGGACCGTGGTGCGCGATCGCGTGCGTCCAAGCGACGGCCGTTTCGACCGTATCGGCCGGGCGCCACGTCTGCAGATTCGGGATCAGGCGCAGGCTGGACACGTGCTCGACCGACTGGTGTGTCGGGCCGTCTTCACCGAGGCCGATGGAATCGTGCGTGAACACGAAGATCGAGCGCGATTTCATCAGCGCGGCGACGCGCAGCGCGTTGCGGCTGTAGTCCGAGAACGTCAGGAACGTGCCGCCGAACGGACGATAGCCGCCATGCAGCGCGATCCCGTTGATGGCCGCGCTCATGCCGAATTCGCGCACGCCGTAATTGATGTGGTTGCCCCACTGGATGCCCGAGGGATTCGCGTTTTCCGCATCTCCTGCCGCACGCACCGCCTTGGAAGCCTTCCAGTTGGTGAGATTCGAGCCGGTCAGGTCGGCCGAACCGCCGAGCAGTTCCGGCAGCGCCGCCGCGAGACCTTCGATGGTCTGCTGCGATGCCTTGCGAGTCGCGACGGTTTCGGCTTTCTGGTTCGCGTCCTCGATGATCTTTGCGGCAGCTTCCGCCCAGTTCGCGGGCAACTCACCGCTCATGCGACGTGCGAATTCGGCGGCCTCGCTGGCGTATTTCGCCTTGTACGCGTCGAACGCCTTGTTCCATTCGGTTTCGGCGTGCGTGCCTTGTTCCTTCGCGTCCCACGCTGCGTACACTTCCTGCGGAATCTCGAACGGACCGTAGTTCCAGCCGATGGCCGCGCGCGTCGCCGCGATTTCCTTGTCGCCGAGCGGCGCGCCGTGCGCATCGTGGCCGCCCGCCTTCGTCGGCGCGCCCTTCCCGATGACCGTGCGGCAGCAGATCAACGTCGGCTTGTCCGACTTCTTCGCGGCGGCGATGGCGGCATCGACCGCATCGACGTTGTGGCCGTCCACCGCGCGGATCACGTTCCAGCCGTATGCCTCGAAGCGCTTCGGCGTGTCGTCGTGGAACCAGTGCTCGACGTGGCCGTCGATCGAAATGCCGTTGTCGTCGTACAGCGCGATCAGCTTGTTCAGCTTCAACGTGCCCGCGAGCGAGCAGGCTTCGTGCGAGATGCCTTCCATCAGGCAGCCGTCGCCGAGGAACACGTACGTGTAGTGATCGACGATCTTCGCATCTGCCTTGTTGAACTCGGCGGCGAGCAGCGCCTCGGCAAGCGCCATGCCGACCGCATTGCCGACGCCCTGCCCCAGCGGGCCGGTGGTCGTCTCGACGCCCGGCGTCATGCCGACTTCCGGATGGCCCGGCGTCTTCGAATGCAACTGGCGGAAGTTCTTCAGTTCGGCGAGCGGCAGGTCGTAGCCGGTGAGGTGCAGGAGCGAGTACAGCAGCATCGAACCGTGGCCGTTCGACAGAACGAAACGGTCGCGATCGAACCAGTGCGGGTTCGTCGGGTTGTGCTTCAGATGGCGCGACCACAGCGCGACGCCAATTTCTGCCATGCCCATGGGCATGCCGGGGTGACCGGAGTTGGCTTGTTGAACGGCGTCCATGGCGAGCGCGCGGATTGCGTTGGCCATGAGGGCGGACTGGCTGGAGGTCGGGATCGTCATGTCGAGTCTGGGGCAGGTCCTGAAATGATCCGCGGTGCTTCTCTGGCAGTACTTCTCACTCGAGCCGGACCCGCGGGACACAATGTTTTCAGGACCGGAACGACGAGAAACGACGAGGATCGGGAGGCCGTCATTCTAACAGACCGGTCCGATTGACACGCGCCTGTAAGGAGCGCGTCCGGTGCGGCCAGGCGTCCCGGCGCGCGGGCATGTTCCGTGCAAATCACCGTCGGCGAATCGGGGGAACCGCACCGCGCCGCGTGCGTCGCAAGCGATACAACCGTGTCACGACGACGCGACAACGCGTGACATTACACGGTAACGCGCGCCGCCAACGGACGTTCATCCGGCGAAATCCGTCCGGCGCGCCATGTTCGTTCATTCTCTGCCGGTCCATTCGTAGTACGGCTTCGTGGCAAAATGCTTCCCATTGTGCAGCAGCAAGGCTTCAAGGAGTGCTTTCGATGACCGACCCACGCCCCGCCGACGTGCCCTGGCTGATTCCGTATCTCACCGTGCGCGACGCGCGCGTAAGCACCACGTTCTATGAGAAGGCGCTCGGCTTCGGGGTGCGCGACAGCGTGAACGATGACGGCACGATCATCCATGTCGAGATGACGTATCGCGGACAGTTGATCGTGATGTTCGCGCCAGAAGGCGCATACGGATCGCAGGCGCGCACGCCGAAGAGCGCGGGACTGATGGCGCCGCAGTCGTTCTATCTTTATGTCGATGACGTCGACGCCACTTTTCAGCACGCGCTCGCCGTCGGCGCGAAGCCGCTCATCGAGCCGCAAGACCAGTTCTGGGGTGACCGCTTCGCGCAGATCGAAGACCCGGACGGCTATCGCTGGGCGATCGCGCGGCATCTGCGCTGAAGCGGCGCGTCGCCGGCGAGCATCATCACTATCCGCGGACAGCAACGTTCGCGATCGAGCATTCATGCCACGTTTTCATGTCGACGGTCCGCTTTTCGTGGGCCGAACCCTCCTCCTTCCGGATGACGTCGTGCGTCACGTGCACGTGCTGCGTCTGCAAACGGGCGACGCGGTTACCCTTTTCGACGGCCGCGGCGGCGAATATCGCGGCGAACTCGTCGATATCGCGAAGCGCGCGGTGACGGCGCGCATCGACGAATACAGCGATCGCGAGGCCGAGCCGCCTTATCGCGTGACGCTCGCACAGGGTGTCGCGGGCGGAGACAAGATGGACTGGCTCATTGAGAAGGCGGTGGAACTGGGCGTGGCGGGCATCGCGCCGATCACCACGGAGCGCGGCGTCGTGCGTCTCGCCGGCGAGCGTGCGCTCAAGCGGCAGGCGCACTGGCAGGCGCTCACGCGCGCGGCGTGTGAGCAGTGCGGGCGCAACCGCGTGCCCGACGTCGCGCCGCCGCGCGATCTTCACGCCTGGCTCGCCGATCTGCCCGCCGCCACCGATGGCGAACTGCGCCTGCTGCTCTCGCCGCGCGCCGAAGTAAGCTTCGCAGCGCTGCCGGTCGATGCACCGCGCGAACCAGTCACGTTGCTGATCGGGCCGGAAGCGGGTTTTTCGCCCGGCGAAGAAAGCGCCATCATCGAGGCGGGATTCTCGGCGCTCGAGCTCGGCCCGCGCGTGCTGCGCACGGAAACGGCGGGCATCGCGGTGCTCGCGGCGCTGGCCGCGCGTTGGGGCGGCTGGTGATCCGCCCGCCACACAAATGAAAACAGCCCGATGGACGCCTGGCTGCATCCATCGGGCTGTTGCTTATCTTGACCGGCGCTCGCGCCAGTCGTGCTGAATCAGACGAACGAATAGAACACGCGGAACGCCACTTTCCTTTCCGCCCAGAATTCCGCCGCGTCGCGGAACACGTCGAGCAGCACTTCCCGGCCTTCCTTGTCGAACTTCTGCGCAATCGGCAGTTGTTCGAGCACGATCACGAAACCCGGTTGCGAGCCCGCCTTGTGGACGAGATCGGTGAGCGAATCGTAGAGCGCGTCGTAATTTTTGCCAAAGTGCTTCGGAAACAGAAACGACGTCGCGATGGTCTCGAGCACTTCCTGCTTGCTCTGCGCCTGGCCCAGATAGGCATAGAGAAAATGCTGGCCGAGGCGGTTCGCCTCATCCGCGAGATCCTGCACGCGAAAAGCGCGAATCGACTGAACGATATTCGGCCGCACCGTGGCGAACAGCGCTTCCGGATCCTCTTGCGGATGGCCCTCCTCAGGCCTCGTCTCGTCGTCGGGTCTGTTGTCGTGTTCTGTCATGCGTAGCCGCAATACTCGCTGGAACAGGTTGCCATCGCCGGTGGCGAAAAGATCACTCGCGACGCTGTGGTCGTGCGCGTAGATGTTGTCGCTCATGCCGTAAATCCCGTAGTTAATCCGCAATCCGTTTGAAAGTAGCGTAGTGGTCGTCCGTGTAATAGCAGTCGCCGACCTGCTTCTTCGGACCACCGCACACGATCCGGCGCGCGCCGCGATCCCGCGCGCGAGGCGTGGGAACGGTGTATTCGTGGTAGTAGCCGCGTGGATGCCGCGGAAGCACACGCTCGCGATTGCCGAACACGACGCCGTCCTTCTCGTAAGGGAATGGGCCACCCGTTTCGATCAGCCGCAGGGTTGCGACGGCCTGCCTGGGCAACTGCGCAATGTGGACGGTGGCCAGTCCGTCGCGCTCTTGCCCGCCGGTCGCGTCCGGCTGCCGTACTTGCGCCTCCCGGACCGGCTCTGCTCGCGAGGCCGGCGCCGGACTCACGGAAGCAACCGGTTCCTGACCGCCGCCTCGAGGTTCGTCCTTGCCGCATGCGCCCAGAAGGACGCTCAAGGCGACGAAAAAGGAAATACCTCGCGCGCGTGTCACCAACCGACTGCCCTCGCGTTGCACCACAATCCGGCGACCATGAAAGATGTAAGGGTATCGCTAATGACAGGGCGAAGCAACGTTGGCCCGAAAATCGGAAATTTTTTCTCGGTTTGGCGACGACTGGTCAGTTCTGAGCGATTCGTCGTCGCATGATTAGCCCAAATCTGAGAGATTTTTATCGCGGACGAGATAATAATTTACTCGTGGGATCTTGAAGCCCCTGGATGAGCCGCCTCACTCGTCGCCAGCTTCACGGCATCGCGCTCCGCCGACGATCCCGCGTCTTGCGGGTTAAAGCAGATACCCTCTTTTGCTTTTTCTCCAGCGTGCCGTGCTCGCACGGCACGCTTTTTTCTACCCGGAAAAAAAACGGCGGGCAAGCCCGCCGCTTTTATCTCATGCCATAGCCGCGATCAGCGCGCCGCCGACGCGTCCGCCACCAGCAACGCCGTCATATTGACGATACGCCGCACCGTCGCCGACGACGTCAGCACGTGAACCGGCTTCGCGGCGCCGAGCAGAATCGGCCCGATGGCGATGCCGCTGCCCGCCGCCGTCTTCAGCAGGTTGTACGAGATGTTCGCCGCGTCGATATTCGGCAGGATCAGCAGATTCGCGTCGCCTTCGAGCGTCGATTCCGGCAGCACTTCCTTGCGCAGCCGCGCATCCAGCGCGACGTCGCCGTGCATTTCGCCATCCACGTCCAGATCGGGCGCGCGCTCCTTGAGGATCGCGAG